>CALVON010000014.1 GCA_944350315.1 uncultured Bacilli bacterium
ACTCGAATCGGAAGACGATGATAATCATAAAGTAATGTTACATTTTAAATTAAATATAGTAGGCTACGATAACAGTAGCTTAAATTTAAACGACTTTTTACTGCTTTTTAGTAACAGCGAGGGATGCTACAGTTGCTTTAGCTGAGAAGATTGCTGGAACGGAGAAAGCTTTTGTTAAATTAATGAATGATAAGGCTAAAAGTCTAGGCTTAAAAAATACTAATTTTGTTAATGCAACAGGATTAGATGCTGATAATCATTATTCTACGGCTTATGATATGGCAATAATGGCTAGAGAATTAGTAAAACATGAAAAAATACTGGAGTTTTCTAGCATATATGAAGATTATTTAAGAAAAAATACAGAAAATAGTTTTTGGCTAGTAAATACAAATAAATTAGTAAAATTTTATTCATATATTGATGGTTTAAAAACTGGATTTACAGATAATGCTGGCTATTGTTTAACTGCGACTGGTAAAAAAAATAATATGAGACTTATTAGTGTAGTAATGGGAGAAGATAATACTGACAATAGAAGTGCTGATACTTTAGCAATGTTAGATTATGGGTTTAATATGTATTATACAGATATAGTTGTTAGTAAAGATAAATCATTAGGGAAAGTTGATGTTAATTTAGGAGATAAAGAATCTGTTGATATTACTGTTACTAGTGATATTAGTATTTTAAATAATACACAAGAAAATAAGAGAAATATTGTTTATGAAATTGATACTAAAAATGTTAATGCTCCTGTTAAAGTCGGAGATATTATTGGAAAAATAAAGGTTTATGAAGATGGAAAATATATTTATGAAGAAGATATAACTGTTATGGAGGATATTGATAAAGCTAATATATTTAAAATATTTATTAGAAATTTAAAAGATATTTTAGGTGTTAAATTATAAATAGTAATAAATAAATTAAAATTTATGTTATAATAAATTGTAGGTGATGATATGGGTTATTATGCAGTTATTGATGGAAGAGAATATTTAATTCCTGGAGATGTTATTATAAGTAATGAAAATCTTTTTGTAAGATATTTGCAATCAGTTGGCGAGAAAAAGTATTTAGATATAAGTGCGATAAAAAAAGATGGTCGTTATGATTTGCTTTATGGTTTTTATAGACATATTAAGTATAGTTTAGAAACTGATGCTATTAACATGACCGAATTAGGTCGTTATAATAAAGTTGATAAATCTTTTGATCCATTAGTAGCTTTTATGAAAATTAAAAATATTCTTAATAAAAATGAACAAAAAATTAATGAATATTTAGAAAGTGATAAAATAGATATGGCTTATCAAAAATTAGATGAATCACTTAGATATTTGTTTGAATTAGGCGAAAAAATGATTGAAAATGATGAATTTGGAAATAATAAAACTAAGTAGATGATACTTAGTTTTATTATTAAAATAAAATAAAAATTACTTATCTAAATCTTTAGTAAGAATACCAATATCAATTAATCCTGATATTAATACTAAGACATAAACAATACGAGTGATTAGAGAACCATCTCCAAGTAGATATTCAACTAAATTAAAGTCAAATAATCCAACAAGTCCCCAATTGACGCATCCAATAATGCTTAATACTAGCGATGTTTTAAATAATGTATTCATAATTTCCTCCTTGATAATACTATTTTTAACAAAAATTGTATAATTATTCATCATATTAAAAAATTAATTCCATATAATTTACCATAAAGATAAAAAATGAGGTGAATAGTGAAAAAAATATTTTTATGTTTAATTTTAGTTTGTTTAATTTTAACAGGATGTGGTAAAAAAGATGAAAAAACAGTACTAAAAGAATTTCAGGAAAAGGTTACTAATGCAAAGTCATATTACTTATCAGGTAGTATGGAACTAGTTAATAATGAGGATGTTTATACATATGATATAAGTGTTTCTTATGAAGAGGATAATCACTATAAAATAGAATTAATAAATGTAATAAATGATCATAAACAAGTAATACTTAGAAATGAAGAAGGAGTTTATGTTGTTACTCCATCACTTAATAAAAGTTTTAAATTCCAAAGTGATTGGCCTTATAACAATTCTCAAGTATATTTGTTAGCTAGTTTGTTAGATGATATATCTAATGACGAAAATAGATTATTTGAGGTAACTTCCGAAGGTTATATCTTTACTTCGACAGTTAATTATCCAAATAATGATAAACTGGTTAATCAAAAAGTATATTTTGACAAAGATTATTTACCAACAAAAGTAGAAGTAATGGACGTAGATGGAAATGTTCAAATAAAGATGGCATTTGAAAAAATTGATTTAAAGACAGAGTTTAATGATACATATTTTGATTTAAATTCTATCTTAAATACTCAAGAGCAAAAGAATGAAACAAATAGTGAAAATACTTCTAGTGACAGTAGTAATAATACTGATAATAGTAATAATAATACAAATCAAAATGTAAATGAAAACAATAATGAAGCACAAGAACCTAGTGATGAAAATGATTCTACAGAAAGTACTAAAGAAACGGCTACTATTGATGATATAATATATCCGATGTACTTACCGGTTAATACTTATCTTACAAATCAAGAAAGGGTTAGTACTGATGATGGAGAGAGATTAATTTTAACTTTTACAGGTGATAGTTCTTTTGTGCTAGTTGAGGAAACCGCTGTATATAGTGATAGTCCAGAAATAATTCCTACTTATGGTGATGTAGAATTAATTGGTTCATCATTAGCAGTAATTAATGACAATTCGGCCAATTGGTTTAATAATGGAATTGAATATTATATAGTTAGTGATGTGATGAGTTCATCAGAATTATTAAATGTTGTAAGATCTATTAGTGTTCTTCCTGTTAGTAAATAATTAAAAATAGTATTTATTCTTTTATGGATAGATACTATTTTTTTATAAAATAATGATGATAAATAATTTATATTTTGTGTTATACTAGAATATATGAAAGAAGGAATAATATGAGTAAAGATATACTAAAGATGTTAGCAAATAAAATGATGTTTACTATGAATGAGGATGAATATGATACTTTATTAGAGGAGTTTAATATTATTTTAAAGCAAATGGATTTGATAGGTAATATTCCTAATATAGAAAAAATAGAACCGATGACATTTCCTTTCCCTTTAGAAAATGTTTCTTTTAGAGAGGATTGTGTTGTTGATGAATTAGGAGTTGATGATATTTTACTAAATAGTGAAGATAATTTATATAATCAAGTTAGATTACCTAAGGTGGTGGAATAATGGCATTAAGTATTAAAGAAATGCGAAATAAACTAGATAATGATGAAATTAAAAGTGAAAATTTATTTGAAGAGTCAGTAAAAAAAGCAAACTACTATCAAAAAGAATATAATTCTTTTGTAACAATTGTTTCTGATTATAAAGATTATGGACAGAGGGAAACATTATTATCAGGAATTCCCTATGCATTAAAAGATAATATTTCTACTAAAGGAATATTGACGACAGCATCATCTAATATATTAAAAAATTATGTTCCAGTATATGATGCTACTATATATAAAAAATTAAAGGAATCTGGTGCTATTTTAGTAGGAAAAACAGTTTTAGATGAATTAGCTATGGGAGGGACAGGAACAACAGGGCATACTGGGATAGTAAGAAATCCTTGGAATAAAGAAAGATTAATTGGGGGTTCTTCGGCTGGCTCAGCAGCTGCTGTTGCTTTAGGAATTGTTCCTTTTGCAATTGGAAGCGATACTGGAGATTCAATTAGAAAACCAGCGGCTTATGGAGGAGTAGTAGGATTTAAACCAACTTATGGTAGAATAAGTAGATATGGACTTTTTGCATTTGCGTCTAGTTTAGATCATTTAGGAGTGTTTACAAGAAACGTATATGATTGTGCTATGGTTATGAATATTATAAAAGGACATGACGATAACGATATGACAAGTTTACCAGATGATGGAAAAGATTATATCGCTTCTTTAGAAAGATCAGTAAAAGGGAAAAAATTATTTTATATAAAAGAAGCTTTAGATAATAGTAATAAAGATTTAGAATTGGGAAAAATTCTTAATAATTTTGAGAAAGTTAAAGAAAAATGTAAAAAATTAGGAATTGAAGTTTTTGAGGAAAGTATCGATAAAGATTTATTGTTAGCACTATATCCTACATATATGTCAATTTCTTGTGCGGAAGCTACTAGTAATGATGCTAATTTAACGGGTATTCATTTTGGCGTTAGAGGGGAAGGAAATACACCAGAAGAAATAATTAAAGATGCAAGAACGAAAGGATTTAGTGAACTAATCAAGAGAAGATTTGTTTTGGGAAGTTATATTCTTCAAAAAGAAAATCAAGAAAAATTATTTTTAAATGCTTGTAGAATTAGAAGAATTATAGTAGATAAAATAAATAAATTATTTGAAAAATATGATGGTATAATTATGCCGGCAGCTGCCGGTATTGCTCCTAAATTTGGAGAGAGTTCTGATAAGCTTAGTGATAAGTATTTAATTTTAGATAATCATTTAGTAATAGGTAATTTTGGAGGTTATCCTAGTATTACAATACCATCTGGTTTTATTGATGAAATGCCTGTTGGAGTAAATATTACTGGTAGAATTTGTGAAGACGATGTAGTTTTGAATATTGCTTATCAAGTTGAAAAAAGTATGGAATACGCTAATCAGGTTGCTTTAGGAGATGATAAAAATGTATAAAACAGTTATTGGACTAGAAGTTCATTGTGAATTAAAATCTAATAGTAAAAATTTTTCTTCAGCTAAAAATAGTTATTCAACTATTCCTAATAGCAATGTTTCCGTAGTTGATTTAGGATATCCAGGTATATTACCGGTAATCAATAAAGAAGCTGTAAAAAATTCAATTAAAATGGCTTTAGCTATGAATTGTGATATTCCTGATTATTTGACATTTGAAAGAAAAAATTATTTTTATCCAGATTTACCTAAAGGATATCAAATTACGCAGTTTAAAAATCCAATAGGAACCAATGGGTATGTAATGATTAATGTTGGTGGAAAAGAGAAAAAAATATTGATTCACGACACACATTTAGAAGAAGATACAGCTAGTTTGGATCATTACAATACTTATTCTTTAATTGATTATAATAGATGTGGTGTACCACTTCTTGAGACAGTAACTGAACCTTGTATTAATTCTGCAGATGAAGCAGTAGCTTTTTTAGAGGGACTTAGAAGTATATTTTTATATTGCGATACTTCATATGCAAGAAGTGATAGAGGGCAAATAAGATGCGATGTTAATGTATCTTTAATGAAAGAAGAAGATACAGAACTTGGCACTAAGGTTGAAATGAAGAATATTAATTCTTTTAGTAGTGTTAAAGAGGCTATTATTTGTGAAGTAAAAAGACAGACTGAAATCTTAAATAGCGGGGGAAAAGTATTACAAGAGACTAGGAGATTTGATGAGAGTAAAGGAATAACTTATTCAATGAGAAGTAAGGAAGATGCAATTGATTATAAATATTTTACTGATCCTAATTTACCACCTATTAAATTAGATAAAAAATGGATTAGTGAGTTGAAAGAGAGTATTCCTAAACTTCATAACGAAAGATTTAGAACTTATACTAAGGATTATTCTATTAATGAAAAAGATGCATATACTATTGTAAGAGATAAAAAAATATCTGATTATTATGAAGAATGTATAAAATTAAAGGGAGATCCAATACTTGTATCTAATTGGTTAACAGGAAGTGTCATTGGATATTTAAATAAAATGAGTTTAACAATTGAGCAGATAAAGTTAACTCCTCAAATGTTAGTAGAATTAATTAATTTAATTTCAAGTGGTAAAATTTCTTCTAAACAAGGAAAAACAGTTTTAGAAAGGACATTAGAAACAGGTAAAAGCCCTTTAATAATTGTGGATGAATTAGGAATTTCTCAAATAGATAATGAAGAAGAAATTAGAAAGATAGTTTTAGAAGTTATTTCAGAGAATGAATCTTTAGTAATAGATTATAAGAATGGAAAAAGAGTATTTGATTATTTTATTGGTCAAATAATGAAAAAAACTAAAGGAAGAGTAAATCCATCACTTGCTTCTAAAATATTAAAAGAGGAATTAGAAAAATAATTTATATTATTAGTGTAAAAGTGAAAAAATTTTATTATTAATATAACTTGCATGAAAAAATAATTAAAATTGACAAAAATAATAGTTTTTGATATAATTTTAATTGTGTGATGGCACATTATTCTAGTCAATTGATTCATTATGAAGACGGGATTAAAAAATCGTTAAAGAGCATATCTATGAGGCCATTTGTGTTTGCTTTAGATGCCCAATCTGGGGTGGATGCTGATGATGAGGATAATGGATAGAGTGTAATGGCATATATTTGATTCCATTATTCGTGGAGACCTATCTTTGTAATAGATATATATTTTATTACGAACTAGGATTAAACCTGCTATGTGGTTAATAGCTATGAGCAGTGTAGCTTGTCTTGAGTGAAAGATTTGGGATTAATTTTAATAATATAGTAATTGGCCATTTATTATATTATGGAGTAGATTATGAAATTACTTTTGCAAAAGAGAATTAATAATGATGCGTTGGTGAGGAAATCTCCTAGAATGTTTTATGATATGGGATTGCAGTGGGAACTAAGTGGCAATCAAGTCGTATGATGTGGAAACACCGTACTGTCTTCTTTAAAGGGGAACCGCAATACTGGTAACGGTATGTAGAAGATAGGGAAAACCTACTTGACCTAAGTCTCAAAGTTAATCATATTCATAAGCCATTATTTTTAAATTTGTTGGAGGAATAATGAAAGGTAATTATCGTTGGAGTCTAATAATAACTATTTTAGCATTTATTATATCGTTGTTAATGTCACTATTTTCAACGTTAGTATTACAAAATGTTAATTTATTATTGGCTATTGTAATTACTTTTCTTTTTATTTTAATAGGTATTGTTTTTGATATTATCGGAGTAGCTGTTACTAGTGGTGATGAGACAGCATTTCATTCAATGAGTTCTAGAAAAGTTAAAGGTGGGAAGATGGGCGTAAAATTATTAAAAAATGCTTCTAAAGTTTCTTCTTTTTGCTGTGACGTTGTTGGTGATATATGTGGAATTATCTCTGGAGCTACTGGGGTAACAATTGTTACATTATTAATTATATATACCGATTATAATGAATTACTTATTTCATTATTAGTAACGGCATTAATTTCATCTTTGACAATAGGGGGAAAGGCTTTAGGTAAGAATTACGCAATGAATAAAAGTACAAATGTTATAAAGATGGTAGCTACTTTTTTATCAGTTTTTAGTAAAAATTAATTATAAAGATGAATATAAGTTGACAAAAGACAAACTTTATGGTAGGATAAAGGCGATTTTCTTAAAGGGGGAGTGTTTATGGACGAAGAAAATAGAAGAATAAATTGGTCAAGTTTCTTTATTAAAGGAATAATTGTTATTATTTTTATATTATTTACAGTATGGTTATTGTCTTTGACCAATAAGGGGGTTAATAAATCTTTAGGTGTACTTACTGATAATGTTTTTTCAGAAAACATTGATAAGATGAAAGAAGCTGGAAAAGATTATTTTACTAATGAAAGATTACCACAAAAAGTTGGGGAAATTGAAACAATTTCTTTAGCTAAGATGTATGATCTAAAACTATTATTGGAACTTAAAGATAAAAATGGTAATTTTTGTTCAGCTACAAATTCTTATGTTTCAGTAGAGAAATTTGATAATGAATATCAAATGAAAGTATATCTTGAGTGTGGGGAAGAGAGTGACTACATCATAGTCATTATGGGCTGCTATGATTATTGTGATACTGACATATGTGAGAAAAAAGATGATAGTTCTGATAGCACAAAACAAATAGAGTATGAGTATAAAAAAGCAACTGGAGGAAAGTGGACTGATTACGGAAGCTGGTCTGAATGGTCAAAAGTATCAGTTACAAAGACAGATTATCGTCAGGTAGAGACAAAGATAGTTAAAGAAGAATATTCATATGATAAGACAGTTATTGAAACAAAATATGAAGAGCTTAAGGCAACTTGTCCAGAAGGATATAAGAAGACGAGTGATGGAACAAAATGTTATAAAGAAGATACAACTACAGTATATACTGATAAAACTTGTGCTAGTACATATAATGGTTATACGTTAGTTAGTCAAAATGGTAATATATGTAATTATAAGAAAACATCTAATGTGACAACTAATCCAACATGTCCTTCAACATATAATGGATATACATTCTATGCAAGGGATGGATTTACTTGTAAATATAGCAAGAGCGTATCATATTCTTATCAAGTACCAGTAACAGTTTCAAAGACTTGTTATACGACTCGTTCACAGTTAGTCACACCTTGTACGGGGTGTGCACCTCAATGGCAAACTATAAGAATTCCTTATGATTGCTCTACAACAAGTTATCAAACAAAGTATGATACTAAAACAGAATATACAACAAGTACAGCTAGTTGCCCATATGGAACTAGTCAGTCAGGTAATAAATGCGTAAGTACGCAGTCACAAACTACAACTACTAATGCAGTTTGTCCTGTTGGGTATAACAATTCTAGTGATGGAAGATGTTATAAAAATTCTACTAATACAAAATATGAAGATATAAGTTATTCTTGTTCTGCTGGATATGACAAGACAAGTGATGGTAGACAATGTTATAAAGAAGTACCAACTACGGTTCAAGTTACTGGTACTAAAGATGTGACATATTATAGGTATAGAATTAGAGAATATATTGGTGGAACTGTTGATTATAAATGGAGTACATCAAAAGAAGATAAAGAATTATTAAATGCTGGATATGTATTAACAGGAAGAACTAGATAAAGTTATAAGGGGGTATTAAAATGAGTAGATTAGATGATTTAGATTCGATGATTTCAAATTTAGATGAAGAGGAAAAAGAAAATTTAGAAAAAGCAAAAAGAGCAGCAGAAGAAAAAATTAGAGCAGAACAAGCAGCTGAAGCTGCAAAAATTAATAAAGCCAAGATAGAAGAGGCAAAAGCAAAATATCAAGAGGCACAAAATATAGTCGGTTCATTAGGAATAAAATATGAAGAAGATACAAATGTTCAGCCAAAGAAATCTCAAAATTTTTTAGGAAATGTATCCAATCTTAGATTTGCAAGTGGTTTTTTAGCAGGAGTTGTAGCCCTTTCATTATTAGGCGGTGCATATTTGTTAGGAAGAAAAAGTTATACTGGAACTATAAGAAATTCTAATTCTATTAGTCAAACTGTTGATGATTATGAAGAATTGACTGATGAAAAATTTTATGAATTATGTGATTCTTTGAAAAAAGATTATCAAAATAGAGGAATTTATTTTTATGAAGAAGATGTTGAAAAATTTGTATTAATGTCTAACATTAATAGGATAGCAGTTGATAATAAAGAATTAATTTCCGATATGATTGCGACTTATAGTATAGAAGACATTACAAATGGGGCAAGCAGTTTAATGTCTACACTTGTAAATTATAACAATAAAGTTTTTGATGATACTAAAAGTAATGCTGGTTTTGTTTTAATAAGTAATGCTATTTTTGATCCAGAAGAAAAGAGGATGACTCAAAAAATAGAGTCTATGGTTAATGAAATAGGAAATTCAATGGGTGATAATAAAAAAATGAATCAGCTTATTTATGAATTACTTGTTGGATTAAAAGAAGCAACTACGGATTTTTCGCAATTAGAAGATGGCACAAAATACGCATTAGGAGTTACTCTTAGACCAATTCGTGAAATATACGGTAAGGATGAATGTAGAGTAATAGTAACTTTGGATAATAAAAATACTGAACTTATTAAATCTTTTGTTTCGGAATTTGGTGATGAAGAAGAATACTATAGCAACGGTTGGTGGACTGGAGCGTATCAACAAGTTTATGCTGTTTTAAATGAAAACCAAAATTGTAAAACTCTAACCAAATAATAAGATAATAAAAGAGGATTAGATAAAGTCTATTTAAATAGGCTTTTTTCTTTGTATATAAAATTATTTGTGTTATAATTTATTTGTGATATTATGAAAAGATTAATAATAATATTTTTAGTACTTATGGGATTTTTATTTTTTTTGATGTTAATAATTATATGGAATAATAATAGATATGAAGATAAGATGATTGAAAATGTTTCAATAAAATGTAATATAGAAGATATTAAATATATAAATAAATATAATGATTGTTATATAGTAATAGATGATAATAGTTTATATTTAATTGATAGTAATTATAAAATAATTAGTGAAATGGATAAAAATTTATTATATGAAAATACAAAAAATTATGATATTATATATAGAAATGGGAAGTTACTTTATAGTGATGATATTTATAAAGATGGAAATTTAATATATAGATATTATGATATATATAGTTATGAGATGATTGATGAAATATTAATTGGAGGTAATTAAATGGATGATAAATTGATGTGTTTGATTAAAGATAGGCCTTTGGTTATTTCTAAAATATTATTAAAAAACTATAGAAAAATGAATATTAATGATACTGAATTAATTGTTATTATGGTTTTAATGTCGTTTGGAGATAAGATAATTTATAATCCTGAAGAGTTTGCTATTTTAGTTAATTGGGATAAACATGAGATGATGAAGGTTATTAATGATTTAATTACTAAGAATATTATTTCTCTTGATGTAGAAAGAATTAATAAGAAGGCATATGAGTATATTTCATTAAATTTATTATATGAGAAAATATTTAATATAGTTATTGATAATAAAAAAAATAATAATATACAGATAGATATCAGTATATTTGATACTTTTGAAAAAGAATTAGGAAGAACATTATCGCCAATGGAATATGAACAGATAAAAGAATGGATTACAAATGGTAATAGTGAAGAGATGATTAATTGTGCACTTAGAGAGGCAGTTTTAAATGGTGTTAGTAATTTTAGGTATATAGATAGTATCTTAAATGATTGGAGAAAAAAAGGATATAAGAATAAAAATGATGTATCAAAAGATAGAGAGAATTATCGTAATAAAAAAGAAAAAGTTTCAATATATGATACGGATTGGTTAAATGATAAATAAAATACTTACTTATTTAGATGAATTATATCCTGAACCTAAATGTGAACTTAATTATAACAAAGATTATGAATTGTTGATTGCCGTTATGCTTAGCGCACAGACAACAGATAAAAGAGTCAATAAAGTAACTAAAGTGTTATTTGAAAGATATCCAAGCATTAAGAAACTTAGTGAAGCAAAAATAGAAGATATTGAGGAAATTATTAGAGAAATTGGAACATTTAAAAGAAAAAGTCAATATATCCATGATATTACGACAAAATTAGTTAATGACAATTTAGATTATATTCCTAATGATAGAAAATATATTGAATCACTACCAGGCATTGGGCATAAAAGTGCAAACGTTTTTCTATCTAATATTTACAATGTCCCTGCCATTGCAGTAGATACACATGTATCTAGAGTTAGTAAAAGATTGGGAATAGCAAATAATAACGATGATGTAATTGAAATAGAAAAAAGATTGATGGAAAAAGTACCTAAAGAAAAATGGGGTAAAGTTCACCATCAATTAGTTTTATTTGGAAGATATCATTGTAAAGCAATTAATCCAATGTGTGATGAATGTAAATTAAAAAAAAGTTGTCAAAAAAAATAGATTATTTTAAGTAATCTATTTTATATTGGTTATTTTATTCTTCAATAGCTCCGGTAGGACACTGTTCAATAGCTTCTTTTACAGTTTCTTCTAACTCTTCTGGGACTTCATCTACAATGCATTCGGCGTTCCCAGCATCATTAAAATCAAATACTTTGCTTTCTGTTAGCATAACGCAATTTCCACAACCAATACATTTTTCTTCCGTAACTTTTACTTTCATTTTGGACCTTCTTTCTTTAGTTAATTATAAATGGAAAAAGAAAAAAAATCAATAAAATTATTTAAAATAATAAGAATATATGATATGATATTATTATATAGAAGGTGTATGTATGAATAGTAGAATGGATAAATATAATAATGATTTTAATGATAACATACCAAAAAGAAGCGAAAAAAATAAAAATTTGTATACGCAAGTGTATGCGGCATATGATGAATTTGAAAATTTGGTTGTTCCATCAAATTCAATGGAGATAGACCCTAAAAAATTAAATAAGTATATTAAAAATGGAAGTGAATTTCATAAATCACGAGAATATATTGATTCTGAGAATATAGATAATAATAAAATAGCAAGAAAAGAAAAAGTACAAGAACAACAGATAAAAGAAAATGAGATTTATGATATTAAAGAACTTTTAAATAAAGCAGTGGAATCTAATAAAAAAGTTGATTCAATGAAATTAAAATTTACTAATGATGATTATTTGAAAAAATTAAATTTAAATAGTGATAAGACTAATATTGAGCAAGTTAAAGAATTATATGAAGAAATAAAAGAAGAAACAATTGATGAGGAAGAGTCACTATTAAAAACAGCGAATTTATCTTTAGAAATTTTATCCGATTTAAAAAGTGATAACGATGAAACATTTGTTAGTCCACCTATTAAAGATGAAGAAATTCCTATTGATGCAGCAGATAATGATTTTTATAGTAATACTTATAAATTTAGTAAGAAAGATTTTGAAGATAAAAAGTATGAAGAAAATACTAATTTTTCAGATGATGAAGATGAAGGGGACAGTAATAGTAATTTAAAACTTTTTGTTAAAATATTATTAATTATTTTTGGTATATCCTTAGTAATTATTATATTAATTTATTTGTTTAATTATTTAAATAAAATATAACATTCAAGACATTATTGTTATATTTTTTTGTAAATGGGAAGTGAAAATAATGTCTAATTTATTGAAATGGTTTAGTTTTTGTGATATTATTACTCTAGGTGATTGGCGTGGAAAATGACAATACAAGAATATATGAATATGCTCTTGAAGAAATAATGGGTGAAAGATTTGGAAAATATTCTAAATATATTATTCAAGATAGAGCTATTCCAGATGTTAGAGATGGATTAAAGCCAGTTCAAAGAAGAATATTGTTTTCAATGTATAAAGAAAAAAATACTTATGATAAACCGTATAAAAAATCTGCTAGAGCTGTGGGTGATGTTATGGGTAAATATCATCCACATGGCGATAGTTCTATATATGATGCAATTGTGAGAATGAGTCAAAATTGGAAAATGAAAGAACCATTTATTGATATGCAAGGGAATAATGGATCAATAGATGGCGATAGCCCAGCGGCTAGTCGTTATACAGAGGCAAGATTATCAAAAATTAGTAATGAAATGTTAAGAGATATTGATAAAGAAACTGTGGTCTTTGCTCCAAATTATGATGATACATTGATGGAACCGACAGTTCTACCAGCTAGATTTCCTAATTTATTAGTTAATGGTACTACAGGAATTTCGGCAGGATATGCTACTAATATACCACCACATAATTTAAGTGAAGTTATTGATGCAACAATATATAGAATAGATAATCCAAATTCGAGACTAGACACACTTCTTAATTATGTAAAAGGCCCTGATTTTCCTACTGGTGGTTTGGCAATTGGAAAAGATGGTATTAGGCAAGCATATGAAACTGGTAGAGGAAAGATAGTTGTTAGAAGTAAAATTAATATTGATAAGAATAAAATAATTATTAGTGAAATTCCTTATGAAGTTAATAAACAATTATTAGTTAAAAAAATAGATGAAATTAGAATAGATAAAAAAATAGATGGAATTATTGAAGTAAGGGATGAGTCAGATAAAAATGGACTTCAGATAGCTATTGATTTGAAGAAAGATGCTAATGCTAAAAATATTTTAAATTATTTATATAAAAATACGGAATTACAAATAAATTATAATTACAATATGATTGCGATAGTTAATAGAAGGCCTGTACAGCTTGGACTTATTCAGATTCTTGATGCATATATTGCACATCAAAAAGAAGTCGTTACTAAAAGAAGTAATTATGATTTAGCACATGCTAAAAAGAGATATCATATAGTAGAAGGACTTATCAAAGCAATTTCTATATTAGATGAAGTAATAAAAACAATAAGAGCAAGTAAAAATAAGGCAGATGCAATTATAAATTTAGTTAATAAATATGATTTTACCGAAGAACAAGCAACAGAGATTGTTTTATTACAATTGTATAGATTGACTAATACTGATATTATTGTTTTGCAGGAAGAAAAAAATAATTTAGAAAAAATAATGAGTATGTTAGAGTCAATTTTAGCTGATGAAGAAAAGTTAAAGTTGGTTATTAAAGAAGAATTAAAGAAAATTAAGAAAGAATATGGAACTGAAAGAAAAACAGAAATAGTTGATGAAGTCGAAGAGATAAAAATAGATACTAATGATATGATTCCTAAGGAGGATACAATTGTAATAATTACTCATGATGGATATATTAAAAGAGTTAGTATAAGGAGTTATTCAACGAATACAGATGATACTTTGTTGAAAGATGGCGATTATATAATTGGTTTATATAATATTAATACATCTCAAACAGTCCTAGTATTTACAGATTTAGGTAATTATTTATTTTTACCTGTATATGAAATTCCAGATACTAAATGGAAAGATATTGGAAAACATGTAAGTAATATTATATCAATGTCTGATGATGAAAAAATAGTTGGTGCAATGCCAGTTTATGACTTTGAAAAAGAACAGTTTATAACCATATTTACTAAAAATGGTATGGTTAAGAGAACAAGATTAAAAGAATTTAAAGTTGGTCGTTATTCTAAAGAAATTAGCATGATTAAGTTGCAAGAAGATGACAAAGTAGTTGATGTTTCTTACAGTAATAACAAAGATGTATTTGTAGCTACTAAAAATGGTTATGGTCTTTGGTATGATATATCAGAGGTTAGTGTCGTTGGAATTAGGGCTAGTGGAGTGAAATCAATTAAATTGAAAGATGATGAAATAGTAAGTAGTCAGCTATTTAATCCTGATGATGAATATATTACTGTTATAACAGATAAAGGTACTGCAAAAAGAATGAAATTATCTTTAATTGAAAAGACTAGTAGGGCCAATAGAGGAGTACTTTTAATGAAACCAATTAAGAGTAATCCTAGTAAAATTATTATTGGCTTTGTTGTTCCTAAGGATGAAGAATTTGTAATTAATTCTGTAGGTGAAACAAAAAAAATTAAGACTACAGAAATATCAATTATGGATAAGCAGAGTAATGGATCTTTTATTGTAAAAGATAAAATTATTAGTGTATATAGATGCGTTAAAATGATAAATAATGTAGATAAAAATATAGAAGAAAAAAATATGATTAATGAAAAATTATCTAATATTTCTAAAGAGTATCAGAATTTAAAAAAAATAGATGATAAAATAATGACAATCGATGAAATATTAGATGATATAGAGAAATGAAGGAGGAAAATTAAATATGGAATTAAAAGGAAGTAAAACAGAAAAGAATTTATTAGCAGCATTTGCTGGTGAAAGTCAAGCAAGAAATAAGTATACTTATTATGCTTCAAAAGCTAAAAAGGATGGTTATGAACAAATAGCAGCTATCTTTGAAGAAACTGCTAACAATGAAAAAGAACATGCAAAAATGTGGTTTAAAGAGTTACATGGAGGTGAGGTTCCTGGCACGCTTGATAATTTATTAGATGCTGCAGCTGGTGAAAACTATGAATGGACTGATATGTACGATGGATTTGCTAAAGAAGCAAAAGAAGAAGGATTTGATAAAATTGCTAGATTATTTGAAGCAGTTGCAAAAATAGAAAAGGAACACGAAGAAAGATATCGTAGATTAATTGAAAATATTAAAAATGATAAAGTATTTAATAAAGAAGAATCTGTTGTATGGATATGTCGTAATTGTGGACATATTCATGTAGGTAAAACAGCTCCAAAGGTATGTCCTACTTGTAATCATCCACAATCTTACTTTGAATTAAGATGTCAAAACTATTAATTTATTTAATAGTTTTTTTTTAAATTAGTTATTTATATATATTTAAATTAATCATTATGATAGATGATAAATTAAAAATATAAAAAGCATAAAAAAATTAAAATGATGTAAATATTTAGTAATATTTTATGACAAAAAGTTAATTTTGTGTTATCATTATTAAAAGTGGTGATGAAAGTGACAAGACATGAACAAAGATATAGGGCAATGACAATATTGTATCAAGCTTTTCTATATAAAAATAATAATATTGATTTTAAAATAAATGATATAGTAAATGAACAATTGGAAGAAAAAAGTAAGTTTATATTGACATTAGTTAATGGGGTAATTGAAAATATTCAAAAATTAGATGAAATAGCCAATAAATATTTAGAAAATTGGGATATTTCTAGATTAGGATATACAGATCAAGCAATTTTGAGAATGGGTATTTTTGAAATAATTAATACTGATACTCCAGATGTTACTTGTATAGATGAAGCTATTGAGCTTAGTAAGGAATATTCTGATGAAAAAGTTTCTAAAATGATAAATGGGGTATTAGATAAAGTTTATCATAATAAAATTAACAAATAGAAGAAATATTTTATTTAAAAAGGTGAATTTATGTGTGTTGAATATATTACAATAGGAGATTTAAATAAATATTTAAAAAAAATATTTGATAATGATAGAAATTTACAAGAAGTATATATTAAAGGTGAAATATCTAATTTTAAAGCACATACGAGGGGTCATTTTTATTTTACATTAAAGGATGAAACCAGTAGAATTAATGCTGTAATGTTTTCTTACAAAGCTAGTATGTTAAAATTTATTCCAAGTGATGGGATGAAAGTTTTAGTTAGGGGAAAAATTTCAGTATATGAAGCTACTGGATCTTATCAAATATATGTTGAAGAAATGGATCAAGATGGATTAGGAAATTTATATATAGAATTTGAAAAACTAAAAAAGAAATTAGCAAGTGAAGGTTTGTTTGATCAAGATAAAAAGAAAAAAATACCTAAGGTTCCTAAAAAAATAGGAATTGTTACTGCTAGTACAGGCGCTGCTATTAGAGATATTTTGACTACAATTAAAAGAAGATTTCCAATATGTGAAACTATTTTATTTCCTTCTTTAGTTCAAGGGGTAGATGCTGCAAAAGATATTGTTAAAAATATTGAATTGGCTAATACTTTTGATATTGATACATTAATAGTTGGTAGAGGTGGTGGATCAATTGAGGATTTATGGCCTTTTAATGAAGAAATAGTGGCTAGAGCTATATATGAATCAAAAGTCCCTGTAATTAGTGCGGTTGGACATGAAATAGATTTTACAATTGCTGATTTTGTAGCTGATTTAAGGGCACCTACACCAACTGCTGCAGCGGAATTAGCAGTTCCTAATATTGAGACAATTAAAACATATTTAGATAATGCAATATCTAGAAGTACAATAAGTATTAATAATTGTATTGATATTAGAAAACAAAATTTAAGTAATTTAATTAATAGTTACATATTAAAAAAACCGACAGCTATGTATGAAATTAAAGAACAGAGTTTAGATTTTTTGATAGATAAACTTAATAAACAGATGAAATTAATTATAGATAATGTGAATATAAGGTTATTTAAAGTTGTAAATAGTTATATTCTTACTAATCCAGAAATTTTATATAAATTTAAACAGCAAAATTTATCTCATTTAATTAATAAATTAGATGTATTAAATCCAATGAATACTATTAAAAGAGGATATGCTATAGTTAAATGTAATGATAAGGTAGTATCTGATATTTCGAATGTTAAATGTGATGATATAATTGATATTAATATAAAAAATGGCATTATTAATGCTAAAGTTTTAGAGGTGAATCATGGAAAAGAATAAAGATAATTTTGAAGAAAAAATTAGAAAATTAGAAGATATTGTTAAAGAATTAGAAAGTGGAGAAGTTAATTTGGACGAGGCAATTGAAAAATATTCAAGTGCAATGAAGTTAGCTAAAGAGTGTTCTGATAAATTAAATACAGCAACAGAGCAAGTAAATAAAATATTAAAAGAGAATGGTACTTTGGAAGATTTTAAAATAGAAGAATAATTCTTTTTTATGCTGAAATAGCTCAATTGGTAGAGCAACTGAATCGTAATCAGTAGGTTGCGGGTTCGATTCCTGTTTTCAGCACCATTGACAAATTAGTTCGAACTGTTCGAATTTTAAAATATAGAATCAATCAGAAATGATTGTTTTTTTTGTTTTAAGAGAAAATCATATGTAGTATATGATGAAAATGTAATTAATCAAAAATAGGATTTAAAACAATTTAAATATTTATAGTTTTTTGTTGAATTATTCTTTAACATATGTAAATTAAAATAATAGTTTTTAAAAAAGTCAATTACAATATAAGTAATGTAATTGCTTTTTTATTTTTATTTAACCATAAATTTATATAATTTTAATTGTAAAATTAAACACTATTTTATAGGATACATTAAAGTGATAATAATCATAAATTTTCTTCTAGTTTTTTTAGCAGTTTTTCTGCTTGATTTATGTAATTATCTGATATTTTTTCAAATTCGCTATAATCTTCTCCAATTCCATTAGTTCTTAGTGTTTTGGTATCATATCCTTGTGATATACCAATCATTTTTTTATTTATATCTTCACTATTGTTATTTCTAAAGCTAAAAATATAATATTTATAATTATTTTTGATAATAGTATCAATTATTTTTAAATCTAATGGCTCACATTCATATCCAGAATAATATCTTAACCAATTATCCATATTTATTATGGCAACGTCATCTTGGGTAAGATTAATATTTTTTGGAATTAATTTACGAGCATTTACGCGTTCTAATAAGGACAGTGTGCTAAAAGAATCTTTAGGATTTTCAAACATTATTTTAATAATGTTTTCAGAAATTTCAATTTCTTTTAATATCATATTCTCAACCAATCTTAGTTTTATTTCATGTGGTAATTTTTCTATATATATATTTTTTAATATTTTAATAGTTTTATCGTCATATAAATATTTTGCAAGTGTAATAAACATAGCATAATATTTTAAGTTAAAATTATTTTTAGTGTTATTTTTATCATCAAATATTTCATTTATCTTTTCTATTTTACTGTTCATAGTATCAATTAATAAATTAATATTTTGTTTCTCAAGAGGAACTTCCATATTTAAATTAAATATAATTAGACTTAAGATATCTATTGATAATTTATTAATATTATAATTTATTATTTTTATAAATGTAGGAATAAATGAATTAAATTTAGATTCTGATAATTCATATGCACTTGGAAAACTATATATGCTTTTTTCATAATTATTAATAAAATTATCATTTTTATAAATTTTTTCTAATGTTTTAGTTATTACTTTAATTTTTAATTTATCATCGCTAGCAAATAAAAAAGAACTTAAAATATTAATGGTGTTATATATACTAATTTTATTTTCAATTATTCTTTTAGTAAAGAGGTCAATAAATATATCAATTGAAAATAAATTATCTAAATCTATTTTTTCTTTACGATAATCAAATGTGTTTTTGCTAAGATAATCAAATAAAGCATTAACTTTTTTATATTCTTTTTTTATTTTGAGCTTATTAAACATGTTATCACTTCCATTGTTTATTATAACATATGGCAGACCATGTCCACAACCTAACGTTTTGATTTTTTTCATAAAAAAAATCAAAACCCTCCTATAATAAATATAAATGTAGTATAATACTACTCAATAAATCGGAGACTACTAGGTATTACCGTTCTCTCCCGTATAATAAATGGAGTGGTTTTGATATGAATATAATAGAACAAAATAAAGAAAAAATCAATGGTATTTTAGAAACTTTTGATAGAATTCCAAATTAAAATTAGCAACTTTAATTTTTATCAAGACTTGGTAGTTGTAGAGTTTTAGAAGTTATGTTATAATCATTGTTAGGATGTGTGATAATTATGAAATTAATGAATGTTAAAGGAACTTTTGATTATTTACCAAAGGAAATGAGTATTAGAAATAAGATAATTGATACATTACGTAAAAATTTTGAAAAATATGGTTATTTACCAATAGAGACTCCGATGATAAATTATTATGAGTTACTTAGTTATAAATATGATGAAGATGCAGAGATACTTAATGAAATTTATCATTTAACTGATCAGGGTGAGAGAAATTTAGGACTTAGATATGATTTGACAGTTCCTTTTTGTAAGGTAGTTGGACTTAATAAAAATTTAACTTTACCTTTTCGTAGGTATGAAATAGGAAAAGTATTTAGAAATGGTCCTGTTAAGATGGGGAGAACAAGGGAATTTTATCAATGTGATGTTGATGTTGTAGGAATAGATAATCGATATATTGAGGCTGAACAAATTCTAATGGCTATTAATACATACAGTGATTTAGGGATAGATGTTATTGTTAAATATAATAATCGTAAACTAATGAGTGGAATAATAAGAGCGTGTGGTATTGAAAATAATTTAGTAGACAATGTTATTGGAATTATTGATAAATTAGAAAAAGTATCTAGATGTGAACTTGATCAAATGCTTAAAGATATTGGAGTAGAAGATAAAATAATTGATAAATTATTTGATTTATTTAATAAAGAGTTAGATGATTATGAAAAGGTTGTTTTTGATAATATTGATGATGAGACATTGGCTTTATTTAATGAAGGAATAAATGAATTAAAAGAATTAAATAGATATTTATGTGCTTTAGGAATAGATGATTGTTGCAAATTTGTACCAACCCTAGCTAGAGGATTATCTATATATACTGGTGTAGTATTTGAATTTTATGATAAATTAAAAAGAATTGGATGTGCTATTGGTGGCGGAGGAAGATATAATAAAATAATTACTAATTTTATGGCTAATGGTATGGAGTATCCTGCTTGTGGTTTATCATTTGGGCTTGAACCAATATTTACAATTTTAAAGAGTATGGAACAAGATAGACAATTAATAGATATTTACATGGTTCCTTTTGGAAGTGAGAATGAAAAAATTGAAGTATTAAAGTTAGCAGATTGTCTTAGAAAGAAGAATTTAAATGTATTAATTGAAATGAATAATAAAAAATTAGCAAAATGTTTTGAATATGCTGATAGAGAGAATATTAGGTTTGTTATGGTAATTGGAGAAGATGAAATAAATAGTAAAATATATAAAATAAAAGATATGAACGAAAAAGTTGAATATTCATATAATATTTGTGAATTAATAAAATACTTAGATGATAAAATTAATAAATAAAAATTTATTAATTTTTTTTATTGACACTGGATTAATCAGGTGCTATAATTGGTAGCATGCTATATGATGTGGAGGGTGTGATGAATAGTAAAAAAGATATTCAAGATTCAATTGGAAGATTATTAAAGGTTACTAATCAAATATTTGAAACATATATTAATAATAGTCTTAAAGAGATTAATCTTACTAGTTCACAGATTGGGATTTTAGTATTTTTATGTTATAAAAGGAAAAATAATATTGATGTAAATCAAATTGATATTCAGAAAAAGTTTAAATTAAGTAATCCTACAGTAAGTGGAATATTAGATAGACTAGAAGAAAAAAAATTTATTAAAAGAATTAATAATGGAAGAAGCAACAAAATAATTATTACAGATGATGGTATGAATTTACTTGATAGTGGTTATGATAAAGTAAAGATGATTGAGGAAAAAATTATTTATGCTTTGTCAAATAAAGAGAAAAGTGAACTTGTAAGGTTACTTGTTAAGATTATTGAAAATAATAGAATTGGAGATGATTTTTGTGATAAAAAAATTAGCTAAATCAATTAGAGAATATAAAAAATTGGCAATTATTACACCAATATTTATGATACTAGAAGTTGTTATGGAAGTATTAATACCATATTTAATTGCTAATTTAATTGATAATGGAATAAATGCAGGAAATATGAATGTTATTTTAAAGGTCGGGGTGTATTTAATTATTTGTGCATTTATGTCGCTTTTATTTAGTGTTATTGCTGGTTTTACTGCAAGTAAAGCTTCTTGCGGGTTTGCTAAAAATTTAAGACATGACATATATTATAAAGTTCAGGATTATTCTTTTTACAATATTGATAAATTTAGCTCTTCAAGTATAGTTACTAGATTAACAACTGATGTTAGTAATGTTCAAATGGCTTTTATGATGCTTATGAGAATGGCGTTTAGGGCTCCTTTTACAATTATTTTTGCATTAATTATGGCTTTTAATGTAAATAAGACAATTAGTTTAGCATTTTTATTCATTATTCCAGTACTAGGATTTGGATTAATATTAATTGTAAAAAAAGCTCATGGTTATTTTGATAAAGTATTTAAAACTTATGATAAATTGAATAATGTTATTTCTGAGAATGTAAGAGGAATGAGAGTGGTTAAATCGTATGTTAGAGAAGACTATGAAATAAGTAAATTTAAAAAGGTTTCAAATGAAATATACAAAAATTTTACAAAAGCCGAAAAAGTTATTGCCTTTAATAGTCCACTTATGCAAAGTGTTGTATATGGATGTATTTTATTAGTTAGTTATATTTCAGCCAAATATATTGTTGGCGGTTTGATGACTACTGGGGAACTTACAAGCTTGATAACTTATTCTCTTCAAATACTTATGAATTTAATGATGCTTTCAATGTTATTTGTTATGTTCACTATTGCTGGATCTTCTGGAAAAAGAATTGTTGAATTACTTGATGAGGTTCCAGATATTAAAGATGTAGATAATCCAGTTATGGAAGTAAAAGATGGAAGTATTAAATTTAAAGACGTTAATTTTAGTTATGCAAAAAATAAAGATAAATTGTGTTTAAAAGATATAAACTTAGAAATTAAATCAGGTGAATGTATAGGAATAATCGGAGGTACTGGTAGTTCTAAGTCTAGTTTGGTTCAATTAATACCAAGACTTTATGACGTTACTAGTGGTTGTGTCATGGTGGGAAACGTATCAGTAAAAGATTATGACATTAAAGCTCTTAGAGATAAGGTAGCAATGGTTTTGCAAAAAAATGTTTTGTTTTCAGGTACTATTAAAGAAAACTTGAGATGGGGAAATGAAAATGCAACTGATGAAGAGATAGAACATGTATGCAAAGTTGCACAAGCAGATGGTTTTATTAAAGAATTTCCAGACGGTTATGATACATATATTGAACAGGGTGGTTCGAATGTTTCTGGAGGGCAAAGACAGAGACTATGTATTGCTAGGGCTTTACTTAAAAATCCCAAAATTCTTATTTTAGATGATTCAACTAGTGCAGTAGATACCAAGACTGATAAGCTAATTAGAAATTCTTTTAAAAATGAAATGAAGAGTGTTACTAAAATAATTATTGCACAAAGAATTAATAGTGTTATGGATTGTGATAGGATAATTGTTATGGATAATGGCCGAATTGATGCTTTTGGAACACATAAAGAATTACTTAAAACCAATGCAATTTATAGAGAAGTGTATGAATCTCAAACAAAAGGAGTGATGGCAAATGAATAATAAGACTCCTAGAGGAAGAATGAGGGGTGGCCTTCCTAATTTCAAACAAATTGATACTAAGGTATTTAAAAGATTAATTAGATATATTTTAAAAGATTATAAATGGCAATATTTAATAGTGTTTGTTTGTATTATATTGAGTAGTATTGCTAGTGTTTCAAGTTCAATCTTCTTAGAAAAACTAATTGATGATTTTATAACGCCACTAATAGGAGTTGAAAATCCAGTATTTACTAATTTAATTAAAGCGGTTAGTGTTATGGCTTTAATATATTTAATTGGGATAATAGCAACTTATATATATAACAGAGTAGTTGCAATAATAAGTCAAGGTGTACTTAGAAATATAAGAAATGAAATGTTTTCTAAAATGCAAAAGTTACCAATTAAGTATTTTGATACTCATACTTATGGTGAAGTAATGAGTTATTATACAAATGATACCGATACTTTGAGAGAAATGGTTTCTAGAAGTATACCTCAAGCAATATCATCATTAATAACAATAATAACAGTTTTGGTAGCTATGATTTATACGAGTGTACATTTGACATTAATGGTATTTATTTTTGTTGGACTTATGCTATTTGTAACATCTAAAATTGGTAATATGTGTGCTAAGTACTTTGTAGGACAACAAAAGTCATTAGCTGATATGAATGGATATATTGAAGAAATGATAAATGGACAAAGGGTTGTTAAAGTATTTACTTATGAAGAGAAAGCAAAAGAAAGATTTGATAAATTAAATGATGAATTATGTATTAATTCTACTAAAGCAAACCAATATGCAAATATTTTGATGCCTGTTCTTAGCAATATTGGTAACTTAGAATATGCTTTTGTTGGTATTGTCGGTGGATTATTAGCAATTAATGGTGTTGGAGGATTAACTCTTGGTGCGATTGCATCATTTATAAGTCTTAGTAAAAGCTTTTTATCTCCTATAAGTCAAATAAGTCAACAATTAAATTCTATAGTTATGGCATTGGCTGGTGCTAGTAGGATATTTAATCTGATGGATGAACAGCCGGAAATTGATGATGGAACGGTATTACTTGTCAACATAGAGAAGAATAAAGATGAAATTAAAGAAGTTAATTATAATACTGGTTTATGGGCATGGAAAAAAGATGATGAATATATTGAACTTAAGGGAAAAATAGAATTAAATGATGTCAGTTTTGGATATGAAGAAGATAAAGAAGTGCTACATAATATAAGTTTATATGCTAAACCTGGTCAAAAAATTGCTTTTGTTGGTGCTACTGGTGCAGGAAAAACTACTATTACTAATTTATTAAATAGATTTTATGATATTAATAGTGGCGAAATATTGTATGACGGAATAAATATTAAAGATATTAAAAAAAGAGATTTGAGGAAAAGTTTAGGGATGGTTTTGCAGGATGTGAGTCTATTTACGGGTACAATTAGTGATAATGTAAAATATGGTGTAGAAAATGCTACGGATGAAGATGTTGTAGAAGCTTGTAAATTAGCTAACGCACATGACTTTATTATGAGGCTTCCTAATGGATATAACACAATGGTAGATGGATTAGGCAGTAATTTATCTCAAGGACAAAAACAACTTTTATCTATAGCAAGAGCTGCTATTAGTAATCCGCCCGTTATGATATTGGATGAAGCAACATCAAGTATCGATACAAGAACGGAAAAAATAGTTCAGGGCGGAATGGATAAATTAATGAAAGGTAGAACGGTTTTAGTAATTGCTCATAGATTATCAACAATTCAAAATTCTAAAGCAATAATGGTTATGTCTCATGGAAGAATAATTGAAAGAGGAGAACACGATTATTTGATTAAACAAAAAGGAGAGTATTATCAATTATATACAGGGAAGACAGAATTAGAATAATTTTTATTTTAATTCTTTTCTTTTTAAATTTTAATCTTTTATTTTTATGTATTTTGTAGTAAAATGTGATTATAAGATTGTGGAGTGATGTTATGGTAGTTAAAAGTATAATTGATAAGATGCTGCCTAATATTTGGCCAATGATAGCATTTATATCAATAATAGTGGTTACGCTTAGATGTGCATATTTATTTAGAGGAAGTAGAAGATTTGTCTTACATAAAGAAATATTATCTTTAATATTTATTATATATATATTATGTTTGTATTATATTTTAATAGGCTATAATGATGATTATGCTGTTGTTAACTTAATACCATTTAATGAGTTATTTAAGTATGAATTTGGAAGCTATAAATTTATGGAAATAATTATTTCTAACATTTTATTATTTTTACCTTTTGGTTTCTTTTCATCTTATTTTTTAAATAATAAAAAAGCTTCTTTGATATTTATAGTATCTTTAGTTGTTTTGTTACTTATAGATTGGTTAAGGTATTATCTTGGAATGGGATTTATCATAGATTGTGTTATTTTAAGATTTATTGGTTGCTTTATTGGATACTTACTATACATAGGTTTGATGGCTATAAAAAGTAAATTACCTAGATTTATGAAAAGTGATGCTTTCCTTAATATATTTATTATTCTATTAATTATACTTGTTACAATATTTTCTTTTGATATAAATATATTTAATTATTTGTAGGAGGATTTATGTTTGAGGTTATTAATGATACAGATAAAGAAGTAGTGGAGATAGATATATTAAATAAATATGTGAAATATATTGTAAAAAAATTACATTTAAAAAAGTGTGAATTTAATATTATTATTGTTGATAATGATAAGATTCATGAGATAAATAAAAAATATCGTAATATTGATAGGGAAACGGATGTTATTTCTTTTGCTTTAGAAGACAATATGGATGTTTTATATAAAAAATTTAGATTACTTGGAGATATTTATATATCAATAGATAAATGTTATCAACAAGCAAAGGAATATGGGCATTCGTGTGAAAGAGAAATTTGCTTTTTGGCAACTCATGGTATATTACATTTACTAGGGTATGATCATATGAATGAAGAAGAAGAGAAAGAAATGTTTTTACTTCAAGATAAGTTATTAGAAGGTTATAAAATTATGAGATAGGAGAATTTATGAGAGAAAAATTAATTGAATTGTTGGATAATGCGTATGCTCCTTATTCAAATTTTAAGGTGGCTGCGATATTGGAGATGAATGATGGTAGATGTATTTCTGGTGTCAATGTTGAAAATGCATCTTATGGTGGTAGTATTTGTGCAGAGAGAAATGCATTTACAACAGCAATAACTATGGGGTATAAAAAAGGTGATTTTAAAAAATTATATGTTATGGTTAGCGGTGATAAATTATCAACTCCTTGTTTTATATGTAGACAATTTATTGTAGAGTTTATGTCTTTTGATGATGAGATTATTCTTATGAGTAAGAATGGTAATGTAAAAGAATTTAAGGTTAAGGATTTGTGTCCTTATCCGTTTGATAAAAATGATTTATGAGTAGGTAGGTGATGTGTATGAAAAGTGGATTTATTGCAATTGTAGGAAGACCTAATGTGGGAAAAAGTTCTTTGCTAAATGCAATTATAGGTAAGAAGGTAGCAATAACTTCGGATAAACCACAGACAACGAGAAATATTATTCAAGGAATTAGAACAGATGATGATAGCCAAATGGTTTTTGTAGATACTCCGGGTATTCATAAGCCTAAAAATAAATTAGGTAAGATATTAAATAAACAGGTATATTATTCACTTAATGATGTGGATGTCATTTTATTTTTAATTGACATTACGGAAACGCTTGGAAAAGGTGATAAATTTGTGATTGATGTTTTAAATAATGTTAGCGTTCCCGTAATATTAGTAATTAATAAGATTGATAAGTTGCCAAAAGAAGATATTTTGAAGAAAATTGATGAATATAAAGATTTATATAATTTTGATGAAATTATACCAGTATCTGCTAAAAAAATGGATAATGTTGATAGATTAATAAAAGTATTAAAAAGTAAACTTACAGATAATATAAAATATTATGATGATGATATTTATACTGATAAGCCAATTAATTTTATTGTATCAGAATTAATTAGAGAGAAAATATTAGAATTAACATTTGAGGAAGTGCCACATAGTGTAAGTGTAATTACTGATTCGATGGAATATAGTAAAGATAATGTAAATGTTAAAGCGACGATAGTAGTAGATAGAGAAAATTTAAAAAAAATTTTGGTTGGAAAAAATGGTACAATGATTAAGGAAATAGGGATTAAATCAAGAGTAGAAATTGAAAATTTAATTGGTAGGCAAGTATATTTAGAATTATTTGTAAAAGTAATACCTAAATGGAGAGATCGAGAAAAATTTTTAAATGAAATAGGTTATAAAGAGTATAATTTTGATAAATAATGTTTCAATTTAGATAAATAGTAACATAATAATAATAGGTGATAAAAATGACAAGTAAAGAGTATTTTGAATTATTTAAAAAGACAGGAAAAATTGAATATTATTTAGAATATAAAAAGTTAACTAGAAAAGAGAAGTAAAATGATAAAAAAAATAGAGGGTATTGTTTTGTCAGAGGTTGATTATAAAGAAAATAGTAAAATTATCAATGTATTTACTAAAGATTTAGGAATTATTGGATTTGTTGCAAAAGGTACAAAAAAAGTTAATAGTATATTATCTTCGGTTACTTCTAAAATGACATATGGGTACTTTCATATTAATTATAAGGAAAATGGGCTGTCAACATTAATAGAAGTTGATGTTATAAATAAATTTAAAAACATTAAAAAAGATATTAATATGACAAGCTATTCACTTTATTTATTGGAACTTTCTAGTAAAGTTTATAAACATCAAGAAGATAATAATATTTATTTTCTTTTAATATCCAGTTTAATTAAAATAAATGAAGGCTATGATTATAAAGTAATTACTAATATTTTTGAACTTAAAATGTTGGATTTTTTGGGCATTAGACCGGTAATAGATGAGTGTGTTAATTGTGGAAGTAAAAATGATATTGTTACAATATCTAGTTATAAGGGTGGTTATCTTTGTAAAAATTGTGCTCGTGGCGAGGTAATTGTTAATATTAGAACAATTAAGTTGCTCAGAATGTTTTATTATGTAGATATTTCAAAAATAACTAAATTAGATGTTAGTGATAATATAAAGAATGAATTATCTAATTTTATTTATGATTATTATGATAGATATTCTGGAATATATTTAAAAAGTAGAGAATTTCTAAAAAATTTAGATAAATTATAAAAGGATGTTATAACATGACTGAGAAAAACATAATTTATGGTTATAAAATATTTAATAGTGATTTTACAAATCGATTTAATAAAAAATTTGAAGTTGGTAAAAAATATGTTGCAGAAGATAGTCATAAACATTATTCATATCATTATTGTCAGTATTTAGAAGATGTTTTTGTTTATTATAGCAGTTTGGATACAATAATTAACTATGGAGGAAATTAATTTATTTTTGAATAAGTTTGTTGGTTGTAGTGAAGTGATAAGTACAATCAAATACTATCAATTAAATAAAAAAAGAGCTTATATTTTAGCAAGAAAAAAACCAGAATATGAAGTCTGATTTTTTTAATTACATTTATTTACATGACATGGATTACAAAATACAAAGAAAATAATAGCTACAACAATAAGAATAGCCCATATCCAGTTATTGTTATCGTATCCATATCCATAGCCATAACCGTATGCTGGATAACCATATCCGTACATGGTATTTCACTCCTTTCATTAATATTATATTTGTAATAATTACAAATTAATATAATGGATACCTAAATATAGAAAATAGTTAATTTGTTTGAATAAAAAAATAAAAACTACTGGCTAAAATAATAGAGTAGTTTTTATTATATTGATATATAGCTATGCTCAAAGAATGAGCTTTAATTTATAATGGTGGCTCCAGCGGGAATTGAACCAGCGACACGAGGATTTTCAGTCCTCTGCTCTACCGACTGAGCTATGAAGCCAAAAAAATGGCGGTTTCGACGGGATTTGAACCCGCGATCTTCTGCGTGACAGGCAGACGTGATGGACCACTACACTACGAAACCATGGTTGCGGGAGCTGGATTTGAACCAACGACCTCTGGGTTATGAGCCCAGCGAGCTACCAGACTGCTCCATCCCGCGATAAATAAATGGCGGAGGAAAAGGGATTCGAACCCCTGCGCCGCTTTCACGACCTCTCGGTTTTCAAGACCGATCCCTTCAACCGGACTTGGGTATTCCTCCAATAAAATGGTGCCTAAGGTCGGACTTGAACCGACACGAGGGTTAATTCTCGCAGGATTTTAAGTCCTGTGCGTCTACCTATTCCGCCACTCAGGCAAGTTATTTATCACACAAATTTGTGTTGACTAGTTAATTATATAACAAAAAAAATAAATTAGCAACCTTTTTTTATAAAAATATTAAAAAAAGTAAGACATTTTTTTCAAAACCATGTTTTATAATAAAAATTTAAATACATTATAATAAAAATTTAAATACATTATAAACAATTGACAAAGGTAAAAAAAATCTATATAATTGTTTTGTATGATTAAGATAAGAGGTGGTTGGCCATGTCAAGTAGTAATAGTAGTGTTATTCAATATTTAAGACAATATGAGATGTTTTCTAATAGTTTGAAATTAGTAAAAAAAGTTGATGAAAAAGAAATGATTATTAAACAGTTGACTAAATTAGAGTATAAGATATTAGAGGTTACTAATGAAGGATATGAGGAAGAATACTATGCCTTAGCAAATAAAGAATGTGGACTATTAGAAGAAGAAAAAAAGAGAATTTCAATGTTAATAGATTTAATTAATCAAAGGTTGTCTTATGTTGAAAAAAGATGTAATGATCACTATCAATTAACAGGTGAGACGTTGGATGTTAATGATGTTTTAGGAGCAGATACTTTAGATATCTTGGAAAATAGATTGTCAATAATTGAAAAGTATATGAAAAATATTAGGCTTGAGAAAGAACTTAATGAAGAAATAGAAGGTTTGTCTAATAAAATATCATTGGCTAGTGAAAAGATAGCTATTAATGATAGTTTAAATAAAGAGTTAGAGAGTAAGTTTAAATCAACTATGCATACGGCTTTTGAAGAAAACAATTTATATAGTTTGTTAGATGTAAAAGATGATATAGAATATGCATATTTTGAAACAGAAAAATCTTTGACGTTAGCTGAATTAAATATGGAATCTGCAAAGTCTTCACCATTAAATGTATTTAGTGATTGTCAAAAAGTTCTTGATGAGGTAAAAAAAGATTATGAAAAGTATAAAGATAAATTAAGTCTTCTTAGACTAATGGAGATATTTAATCGTGAGGTTAATGATTATGAAGAATTGTTAAATAAACGAAAAGAGATAAATGATTTATTTAAATATATTAAAAACAATGAGTTTGTAAATGCGGTAATAGATATGGTTTCAGAACAATATAATACTATATTAATGGAGCAGCAAGATATTAATACTTTTGATGATTTAACTTCAGAAAGAGAAAGAAAAATGGAAGCTCTTGCAGAAATTGAAAATGAAAATAATAGTGATGAGTTTCAAGCTGTATTAAAAGTTTTAATTGAAAATGAAAGAAGAAAAGAAGAAAAAATAGAAGAAGAAAAAAGACGATTGGCTGAAGAAGAAAGAAAGAAAAAACTTGAATTAGAGAAAAAAAGACAAGAAGAAATACTTAAAAGACAAAAAATAATTGAAGAAGCGCGAAAGAAAGAAATAGAAAAAAGAACGAAGCAATTATTAGAACAACAACAAAATTCAGTGCTCCAAACCAAAAATAAGGAAAAAGCTTATAGTTTTGAAACAATGAAAGATAATATTGCAAAAAGAATAGAAGATAATTCTGATTTGATGACGAGTGAAAAAAGTGAGTCAAAAGATAGATTAAATATAGAAAAAGAACTTTTTGATGAGTTTGCAAATGATAATAAACAAAGAAAACATAGAGATATTGATGAATTATTGAATAATTTAGTGTTAGATGAAGATGATAATGAAAAAAAGAGTAATCAATTACCTGATGTATCACTTGATGAATATATGAAGAATTTTGATGAAAAAAGTATCGACAATGATAATAGTTTTTTTAGTAACAGTGATGTATTTCCTAATATTCCAGTATAGGTGTGTATTCTTTTAATGGGGTGATTATATGTTAGATATTAATGACAACGATTTTAGATTATTAAAGATGACTGGCAGTTTACTTAGTAATGCTAAAGATCAAAAAACTTTTGATGAGGCATTGAGTAATTACCAAAATTTTGCTATGAAAATAGATAAAAGACTTTTTGATGATTTTTTAGGTAAGATCGGTGAATATAGTAGTAGTATGACGTTAGAAGAAGAACTTGTTTTTTTGGAAGAATTAGAATCTAGCTATAATCAGTTATATCAATTGCAGTGCAAACTTAAAAGTATTTATGGTACTTATACAGATTTAGAATTAGCATTATCTGATTTGAAATGCATTGATATTGAGAGGATAATTGAAAGAAAAGATACTATAAGCGGATATTTAATAAATAGTCAGAATAGTGATGAATGCCGAAAACAATTAGAAGAATATAATTTAAAATTAACTAATGAAGAAAAAAGAAAAATAAATAATCAAGATACCTTTTTGAGGTTTGAACAAGAGCTTAAAAATTTATTTATGAATTCTGAAGGAAGAATTAGTTCTGGAGAAGCAACTGTTTATGCTAGTGTTAAATCAGAATATGAGAATAATGGGTTTAATTTAAAGAGATTATTATTAGATAGTGAATTTAGAGAAAAAACTTATAAAGAAATTGCAGAATTAAGTAATGAGCAAGACGATTTAATTAAATCTCTTGAAATTAGCTATAATGTTCTTCCAAATGCAGAAAATAGAGAAATTATGAATAATGCAAAAAGAGAACAAGCAAATATAAAATATCATTTAGTGTTAATAAAAATGGTTATGCTTATTTCAAATGATGAAAGTGAATATGATAAGCTGGTTGAAAAAAGAGAAAAATTATTGGACTTAATTAGTGCAAGAAAAGCTTATTTGAATAAATTAGGTAAAAAAATTATTGTTGATCCTTTTGATAGAATTAAAGTTTTTGAACAACTACAATATTTAAAAAATGAATTTATGGATAATACAAGAATTATAAATAGAATTAGGACTTCTATTAATGAAATAGGAAATAAGTTAGATGAATTGACCTCTAAAAATAGTGAATTATTAGTAAAACTTAATTCTATGGATAGATATTTTATAAAGGACAAAAAATCTTTTTCTGATATAAGTACTGTTTCAATAGTTGGTGCTAGAAGTGAGATGAGAAAGACTCCTGGTAATATAGTAAGTGATGTAAGGGCAATTGGAGATAGTTTTGAATTGGGTAGGGCTTGTGAAAAAGCAGTTAGTGTAATCAAAAGAATAAATCGTAATATATTAGGAGCAGTTCAGGAAGATGAAATGATAGCGACTCCAAAATTAGTAGTTGAAAAGGTTGATGAAGCAAAAACTGAGGTAAAGATGCCCAATATTGTTGATGATATAGATCAATCAAATAGTTTAGAAACTGCTACTGATTCTATATTTGAAGATAATGAAGATAATCCTTTTGATTCAGTATCTCTTTTTGATGATAGAAGCAGTGATGATGATATATGGAGTGAAAGCAGTGAAAAAGCACAAGATGAACCATTTTGGCAGTCAAAAGAGGATTCAATAGATGAACAGATAAAAAGATTAAAATTAGTAACATAGGAGGAAATATGAAATTAGAAATAAATAAGGTAGTAACATTGGGAAACAATGAAGAATATTTAATTGTTGATATGGTTGAAAAAGATGGGAAAGAATATTATTATATTGCAGAAGTTAATGATGACGAGACAGATATAAAGGATAACTATAAAATAGTTTGTGCAACACATAAAGATGGAGATGTATATTTAGATGAAGTTTTGGGCGAAGATAAGCTTAAAGCCATTCTCCCTTTATTTATAAAAGAATAATACCAATTTTGGTATTTTTTCTTGACAAAGCAGTAAATATTTAATATAATCATAATCGGTACATTTTATATTGGATTTGTTTTTGTATTGGGAACACAAAAATGATGAAAATAAATTTATAAAAGTGAAGGAGAATAAAATGAAAACATTTATGCAAAGCAAGGAAACTGTTGCAAGAAATTGGTATGTAATTGATGCTAAAGATATAGCTTTGGGTAGAGTAGCAGCTAAGGCAGCTTCAATGTTAAGAGGAAAACATAAAGTAACTTATACACCTCATGTTGATTGTGGTGATTATGTTATAATAATAAATGCCAAAGAAGTATTGTTAACAGGTAACAAGTTAGATAACAAAAAATATTATAATCATAGTAGATATGCTGGTGGACTTAGAATAAGAACTGCTAAACAAATGGTTGAGAGTTATCCAGTAGAAATGGTAGAAAGAGCTGTAAAGGGAATGTTACCACATAATAGATTAGGTAGACAAATGTATAAAAAATTATTTGTATACGAAGGTGACACACATCCACATATGGCACAACAACCTAAAGCAATTAAGGTAGGGAGAGAATAATTATGGCAAATAAAGAAAAAGAAAGAGTATTCTGCGGAACTGGAAGAAGAAAAAGTTCTGTTGCTAGAGTTAGACTTATTCCAGGAAATGGAAAAATTACAGTAAACGGTAGAGATGTTAATGACTATATGCCATTTGAGGTATTAGTTATGGATTTAAAACAACCTCTTGAACTTACTAATAATTTAAATACTTTTGATATAGAGTGTAATGTTTTTGGTGGAGGTTTTTCCGGACAAACTGGAGCTATTAGACTAGGAATTACTAGAGCATTATTAGAATATGATAAAGAAAATGAAAAGAATGAAGATAGTTATCGTAAAATTCTTAAAAAAGCTGGTATGATTACTAGAGATCCTAGAGCAAAAGAAAGAAAGAAACCAGGTCTTAAGGCTGCTAGAAGAGCACCACAATTTAGTAAGAGATAGTATTTTGATTATTGATTATGAAAATCAATAATCTTTTTTTGTGGAATAGGAAAGTTCTCTGTTCAAGGACAAAGAAAAAAGTCATGTCAGATTTTATTCTGACACGACTAAACAAAGGATAGTTAAAATCCTTTTTAAACAAATTATTTTTCTTTATATTCATGAATTTTTCCATGAACGCTTATGTAGTAAATTGGAACCATTTTTCCTGGACATTTTTCACAGTTAAATCTTGGTGGATAATCAGTATCAACACCAATGCTATCTGACGCATCTAACATTTCTACTATTTCAGTAGGAATTTTTTCTTTTGTCTTACATTTTTGACATATAAACTCTATGAATTTTCCATTCTTTTTCATGCTAACCTCCATTCGGTACACCGGTATTGAAATTGCATGACAGTTTTACATTTACTACAAATTAAAGGTGAATCATTAAAAGTTTTAAGACTCAATAAAAACCATTTATTAAACTTTCTAGCAAATTCAGTTTTTTTCGGATGTACTAACATAATCATTTTATCATGAAATTTGCTTTTCTTACTATAAAATCCATAATATCTAATAGTTTTAAATTGATATTCTGGAATGTGTATAATGATTCTTTTAATGAATTCAAATATATGAATAGTTTCCACAACGAATAAATTATCTTCATGTCTTTGATACCAAAATGTTATATAATCTCCTTTGATATTTAATATTTTTGAAGCAGCAAAAGCAGGTCTTCCACAATATCTTAATACGTATTCTACATTTTGTTTAGTACCTAAATTTTCATTTTTCTTTGCACGTACATAAAATCCATTTTTCGAAGTAGAATAAACTTTATTTTTTAGTTGTCTAAACTTTTGTTTTCCAATATTTTTTTCTAATAAATCTAACATTACTTTTTGAAAACGTTTTCTGAGCATATCATAAGGAAAAAAATCAAATCTTTTACAATTATTATTTTTAACAAGGAGTTCAGCAATTAAGGCATGAATATGTGGATTCCATTTATCATCACGACCAAAAGTGTGAAGAGTTAATACAAAACCTAATTTAAAGCCATGTTTTCCATATTTTTCTTTACACCAAGAAGATAACGTAATATTAACAGCTTCAAATAATAAATTTAATCTATTTCTATCTTCTCTGAAAAGATTCCATAAAGCATCATGGATAGTAAAAACAAGATGACGATGATTACAATTATATAGTTTAGATTCAATAGAAATAACTCTATCTTTAGAATATTTATTACCACAAGAAGTACAAAATTTAGACTTACAGGTATGAAATTGGATATGAGTATTGTGACATTCAGGACATTCATATAATGAAAATCCAAGTTGTGGAGTTTTACACTTCATCATTTTGGCAACTTCAAAATAAACAATATCTCTGATGTTAAGATTGTTAATATTAGCATATTCACAAAAATTGGACCAATGTTCAATAAAAATATCTCGAATAGAGTATGAATGTTCTTTTGGAAAATCTTTAAACATTAAATATTTGTTCGTATAAGTTTTAATAATATTTTCTTTCATAATACTATTTTACAATTAAGAAGAAAAAAATCCAACCCAAAGGGTTGGGGAATGAAAATCAAGTTATTGATTTTTATTCTTTTCTTGTTATATTTATTTTTTAGATTAATTATAGTATAATTATGTTAGGAGGAATAGATTATGAAATTAAATGGAAAAGTGGCTGTTGTTACTGGTGGAGCGATGGGTAATGGCTTAGGTATTGTAAAAGTATTTTTGAAATATGGAGCTGATGTAATTATTATTGATTATTCTGATAAATTGCAAGATACTCTTAATTTGTTTAAAAATTATAACGTTATAGGTTATAAAGCAGATATTCGAGATAAAGAAAAAATAAAAGATATAGTAATGGATATCATCAATAAAAAAGGTAAAATTGATATTTTGGTAAATAATGCTGGAATAGCTAAACTTCAATCTTTTGTAGATATGTCCGATGATATTAGAGATAAACATTTTGATATTAATATTAATGGTACATGGAATATAACACAATTAGTTGTACCTTATATGATTGAAAGAAAATATGGAAAAATTATTAACTTATCTAGTGTTACGGGGCCAATGGTAGCTGATACTGGAGAAGTTGCTTATGCTACTACTAAAGCTGCTCTTTTAGGATTTACTAAGTCTTTGGCAATAGAGTTGGTAAGAGATAATATTAATGTTAATGCTATTATGCCAGGATATATTATGACTCCTATGGTAGAAGGAATTGCTAATGATTCAGATCCTAAAAATCCACAAAGTGTAATTGAAGGAATTGCAAAAGGTATTCCTATGGGAAGACTAGGTACTATTGAAGAATTAGGTGAATTAACAGCATTTTTAGCAAGCGATGAATCTTCTTATATTACTGGACAAGGAATAGTTATTGATGGCGGATCTACACTGCCGGAGACAAAAAGTGTTGGTATTTAATTAATTATTAAAAAAATACTTGCATAAATTAAAAATATAGTGTATGATTAATTTGTTCCTATTTCTTGGTGTTTTTGTACTCCTGATGGACACGAGGATATAGGTGAAAATATTTAAAAGGAGGAAAAAAGAATGGCTTTAACTAAAGAAAAGAAAAATAAAATTATTAAAAAATATGCTAGAGATGAGAAGGATACAGGTTCTCCAGAGGTACAAATAGCAATTTTAACAGAAGAAATAAATGCTTTAACGGAGCATCTTAAAAACAATAAACAAGATAAGCATTCTAAAAGAGGACTTTTAATTAAAGTTGGTAAAAGAAGAAGTTTACTTAATTACTTACTTAAAAATGATGTTAAAAAATATCGTGAAATTGTTAAAAGTCTTGGACTTAGAAAGTAATTTATGTATTGGTAGGCACTCTTTTTTGAGTGTCTTTATTTTTGAAAAGAGAGGTTAATATGGAAAAAAGAATATTTAAATTAGATTTTAGAGGAAGGGAATTGATTGTTGAACATGGTGAAGTTGCCAAGCAAGCACATGGTGCTGTCTTAGTTAGATATGGTGATACGGTTATTTTATCTACTGCGGTAGTTTCGAATAATGCCAATTTGTTGTCCGATTTTTTTCCTTTAACGGTATTATATAATGAAAAATTATATTCAGTAGGTAAAATACCGGGTGGTTTTATTAAAAGAGAAGGTAGGCCAACAGATGCAGCTACATTAGCTGCAAGAATGATTGATAGGCCTCTTAGGCCATTGTTTCCAGATGATTTTAGAAATGAGGTACAAATAGTAAATACTGTTTTGTCAGTAGACAAAGATAATTCGCCAGAACTTACCACTTTATTTGCATCTTCATTAAGCGTATCTATAAGTAAAATACCTTTTAATGGCCCAGTAGCGGCTGTAAAGGTTGGAAGAGTTGATGGAAAATTTGTAATTAATCCTACAGTTGAACAGACCGAAAAGTCTGATCTTGATTTAACAGTAGCTGGTACAAAAGAAGCAATTAACATGGTTGAGGCAGGGGCTAACGAAGTATCAGAAGATGATATGTTAGAAGCACTGATGTTTGGTCATGAAGCAATTAAAGAATTAATTGAATTTGAAGAAAAAATTATTTCTGAAATTGGCGTAGAGAAGATGGAGTATGATAAATTAGAAATTTCAGAATCTTTACGTAAAGAAGTTGATGATTTTTGTAGAGACAAAATTGATAGTGCTTTTAGAATTAAAGATAAGTTAGAAAAGAATGAGGCCTTAGATAAAATTAAAGATGAATTAATAAATAAATATAAAGAGATGTATGAAGACAGTCTTAAACCAGAAGAATATAAAGAATTAATGACAAAGATAATGTTAATTTTTGGGGATATTGAATATGAAATATTTAGAAATATTACTGTTTTAGAAAAAACAAGAGCGGATGGTAGAGCAATGGATGAGATTAGACCATTGTCTACAGCAATCGATTTATTACCAAGATGTCATGGAAGTGCTTTATTTACAAGAGGCCAGACACAAAGCTTGGCAACTGTAACACTAGGAGCTTTGGGAGAACATCAAATTTTGGATGGTTTAGGAATTGAAGAAGAAAAAAGATTTATGCTTCATTATAATTTTCCAGCTTTTTCAGTTGGTGAGACAGGAAGATATGGTTCTCCGGGAAGAAGAGAAATTGGACATGGTGCTTTAGGTGAGAGAGCATTATCTTATGTTATACCTTCTGAAGAGGAATTTCCTTATACGATAAGAGTTGTTTCAGAAATTTTAGAATCAAATGGTTCGTCTAGTCAAGCAACTATATGTGCTGGTTGTATGGCGTTAATGGCTGCTGGTGTACCAATAAAAACACCAATTGCAGGTATTGCAATGGGACTTATAACTAGTGGAAATGAATATACTATTCTTACTGATATTCAAGGATTGGAAGATCACCTTGGAGATATGGATTTTAAAGTTGCAGGTTCTAGGAAGGGAATAACAGCACTACAGATGGATATAAAAATCAGTGGAATAAGTAGGCAAATATTAAAAGAAGCATTAGAACAAGCAAAAAAAGCACGTATGCAAATTTTGGACGTTATTGAAGAACAAATTTCTGAGCCAAGAAAAGAAGTTTCTAAGTATGCTCCAAAAACATGCACATTTATGATTAATCCGGATAAAATAAAGGATGTTATTGGCCGTGGCGGTGAAATGATTACAAAGATTATTCAAGAGTGTAGCGGAGTTATTTCTGTTAATGATGATAAAGCTGTCAAGGTTGATTTGGAAGATGATGGAAGAGTAATGATTTATCATATGGATCAAAATGTAATAGACAAGACAAGAGAAAGAATTGAAAATATTGCAAGAGAAGTTGAAATGGGAAAAATATATAATTGTAAGGTTGTTGATGTTCAAGATTTTGGCGCTTTTGTAGAATTATGGCCAGGGATGGAAGGTTTAATTCATATATCTCAATTAGATATAAATAGGGTTAATAAAACAAGCGATGTTTTGTCAGTAGGTGATGAAGTATTAGCAATAGCTACAGGATATGATAAAAAAGGTAAGTTAAACTTATCAAGAAAAGAAGTACTTCTTAGAAATAAAAAAGAAGTGCAATCTAAAGAAGATAATGATAAATTGTCTGATTAATTTGACACATTTTTATTAATATGGTATAATGTCTTCGCGAGAGGAGTTGTGTTATGGATACTAAATTGGATGTTATAAGTGAAACTGGGGATAAGCTATCAATAGATGTTATAGATATTTTTTCTAAAGAAAATGATGATAAGGAATACATTTTATATTCAATTGGCGATGATGTATATGCTTCTATTTTGTTAGAAGATGATACAACTTTTGAGCTTAAGACTATTGAAGATGAAAATGATATGAACTTTGTTAAAGAGAGAATAAATGAGTTAGTTTCATAAAGGGGTGGATAATTATGGAACAAGAATATATTAATGAATTAAATAAGGTAATTATTGATCAATATAGTGAAAGAATATCTGATTTAGAATTGAAAATTGCTGCTTTAAAGAAAACTTATGATGAAGGAAAATTAGATGATGAAGAATTGTCTGGATTGAAAGAGATAATTGAAGCTATGGAAGGTGTAAAAGATAAAATTGTCTCTCAGGTAACTAGAATGCAAGAAAAAGCAAATAATGGGGTATCATTGCTTCAAAATAACAAGAGAGTTTTATCTAATCAAAGATATCAACATTCTTATGACAAAGTAGCATCTTTAAATGAGAAAATTACTAGCAAAATAGATATGTTGCAGGGCATAACGGATGATATTTCTTCTAGTAATAAGGCTATTCAAAATATTAAAAATAAATTAGAAATTAGAATCCAAAAATTAAAGGAGAAACAGGGCAAAATAAAAAATAAACAAATGAAAATTGTTGATAAAGCGATTAATTCTAAATTAGATGGTTACATGAAGAAAATTAGAAGAATAGACAAGATGAGCGAAAGATTAGTTAAAAAAGATGAGAAAATACATGCTACTCAAGAAAAAATAGATTTGTTGTCTACAGAAAAAGAGCAAATCGCAAGTTTAAGAGATCAATTAATGACTGGTGATTTTAGTGAAAAAAAATTAGCTAACAAATTATTACTTAGAGAAAAAATGACTTCTGTTAGGATATTAAGTTTAAAAAGAAAAAAAGGTGTTTTGAATAAGAGTAGTAATCATGCAATATTGAAGGAAGTTAAGCCTTCATTAATAGAAAAAATGAAAAAAAAGGTATCTATGTTTAAGGAAACGGTAAGTTCTTCATTAAAAAAAGGAATGGATTCCGTTCAAGAATATTATGATAGCATTGCAGTCCCTGCCAAAGCAAGATAAGATTAAATTATGAATCTATATTTTTATAAATAAAAAGACTTTCCATTTATTTCGTTATGGAAAGTCTTTTATCAAAAAATAAATATTGTTGATATTTTTTATAATAGATTTTGTAATATAAATCATAATAAGAAGCAAAATATAATTTGCTTCATTATAGAAATAATTTAATTGTATAGATTTTGCGATGCTTTTAATTTAGTATCCTTTTTTCTTATATTCTTCATATAGTGATTTAAATCTTTCAAAGTGAATAATTTCTCTTTGCCTTAAAAATAATAGAACATTAATAACATCTTGATCTTGTGTTAAATTAATTAAATTTTCATATGTAGCGCGGGCTTTTTGTTCTGCTGCCATATCTTCAGATAAATCTGCTATTGGGTCACCTGTTGATGCAAAGTATGCAACTGAAAATGGAATGCCATCTGAATTTGTAGGATATAATCCTTTTCCATGTTCAGCATAATTAGTATCTAAATTTGCTTGTTTTAGTTCTTCTAATGTAGCATCTTTGGTTAACTGGTATATCATTGCTGAAATTATTTCAATATGAGCTAGTTCTTCAGTACCAATATCAGTTAATAAGGCTTTTCCTTTATCATCTGGCATGGTATATCTTTGATTTAAATATCTACAGGCGGCACTTAATTCTCCATTAGCTCCACCGTATTGAGTAACTAAATATTTAGCCATTTTTAAATCTTTTTTCTTAATATTTACAGGATACTGTAATGTTTTTACATATTTCCACATTATCTTGTTCCCTCCCAAGGCCAATTAGATTGTAGCCAAACCCAATTATTTTCTTTTAAATAATCACTATCTAAAGTCATAGGACCAAAACTTTTTTCATATTCATTACAAATTTTCTTTTCTTCATTTAAGTATTTATTGTATAAATTAATCATATTTTGATCTTTTGGATAAATGTCTAAATATAATCCAATATCGTTCATAGCAAATTTATATTTTAGAATGTTATATAGCAATTCTTCTTTTTTATTAGTAGCTTTGAGATTATAATATTGGTAATTTTTATATTGATTATATAAGTTGTTGAATAGATTGCCTCTTTCTAAGGCAATTTTTGGTGTTGTTAAATTTTTTTCATTATCATTGTATATATCAATTTGATTAGTAAAATTGTTATACCAATTTTCAGGTATATTATAATAGTTATTATTCATAATTCCTCCTGTAATATAATATTCTTTTGCTTTTTTTAGGTATAGTTAGTAGCCCATAGTTTTGCTATATCATGTATAGACCAGTATCTGGCTCATTATTATTAAAATTATTGTTTTGTGAGTTTTCTAATCTTTGAATACGAAGTTCTATTTTTTTTAATCTATTTTCTATCTCATTTATTTTGTAATTAATATCTACCGGTAATTGATTATTAATTGATGGTAGTAACTGTGGAGGGAGATTTTGATTTAAGTCATAAAAATTCATATAATCACTTCCATAGTATTATATTCAAAAATTTGTAAAGTGTTAATTGACTTAAATATTAATTTTATTTATACTTAATTATAGGTGATATAGTGAGACTAAAAAATGTAAAAGGAGCTAATGAAATTATTATAAATGGGGAATATTATGTAGATAATCCTTATCAGTATAAGGGTAATTGGAATAGCATTTTTAAAAATAATAATCCAATATATATTGAAATTGGTATGGGAAAAGGTAATTTTATTATTGAAAATGCTTTGAGATATAAGAATATTAATTTTATTGGAATAGAGAAATATGATAGTGTAATTGTAAGAGCTATTCAAAAGTCAAATGATTTGGAATTGGATAATTTAAAGATTTTAAGAATAGATGCAAATAGATTAATGGATGTATTTGATAAAGAAATTGATACAATATATTTAAATTTTTCTGATCCTTGGCCAAAAAAAAGACATAGTAAAAGAAGATTAACAAGTGAATTCTTCTTAGACATTTATGACAATATATTTAAAGATAGAATGAGAATTATTATGAAAACAGACAATATTGATTTATTTAATTATTCTTTAGATAGTTTGATTGATCATGGATATAGTATAGTATATAAAAATAATGATTTAAATTGTTTAAGCGATGATAACATAATGACAGAGTATGAAGAAAAATTTTATAAACTAGGAATTAAAATAAATAAATTTGAAGGAATTAAATAAATATTGCAAATTTTTAGATTAAAGTCCGTTTTTTCTGACAAAAGTTGATTTATTAGATTTATATCCGTTAATAGAATATAAAACGGAAATAAGGTTGAAAAAAGTGCATTATTTTTTTATGAAAAAGCATAACTATTTCACGACAAAAATAACAGAGTAAAGTCCGCTTTTTAGACTAAATTCCGTTTTAGATATTATAGTAACCACTATAAAAGGTATAAAAATCAATTAATTTATTGATAACAAATAAAGATGAACTTTATTTGTATAACTTATTATAATCAATAAGATTTTAAAATCAAGGGTTTCATAAACTCATTTCATTCACCCTTGATTTTAAAATCTTATAAACTATAATCAGACTTAGTTCCGTTATTATATTAAAAACGGACTTTCAAAAGAAAATCAACGAATTAAATAAATATTATAAAATTTGTTGAATTTTAATTTTAATTATGATAAAATTGTGTTAGTTATAGAATATAGAGGAGGTATTAAGATGGCCTTTGGAAAAAAAATAAAAGAAATAATGTTAGATGAAGATGCAAATGAAGATTCTTATTATACAGCGGAAAGCGTGACTGTTCCTAGTGGTACTGGAAAAATGATTCTGTTAGAACCTAGAGCATTTTCTGAAAGCCAACAAATAGCTGATCATTTAAAAAAAAGAAATACTGTTGTTGTTAATATGAAAAGAGTTACTTCTGAACAGGCAAAAAGAATTATTGATTTTTTATCTGGTACAGTATATGCAATTGGTGGTGACTTACAAAAAATAGGTTCTGGTATTTTCTTATGTACGCCTAAAAATGTAAATGTAGAAGGATCTATATCTGAAGATGATGGTAAGAAGCAAGAAAATTTAGATAATTAATGGTGGAATAATGAAAAGATTTAGTATTGTTGATAGAGGTTATGATATAGACGAGGTTAATAGGTTTATTGATATTGTTATTAGTAGATTAGAAAAACTTAATACTGAAAATGCAACTTATTTAGCCAAAATTGATAAATTAAATCAGCAAATTCAAAAAAATGGTAATAATCAATATGATGTCAATAGACTAGAAAAAGCTATTTTGGCAGTGCAAGAGACTAGTGATAGGATAAAGGAAATATCAAAGGAAGAGGCACGAGTTATTATTGATGAAGCTAAAAATAATGCTAATTCAATAATTCATGAGGCTTTAATTAAAGCAGAAAAAATAGAGCATGAGAGGGTAATTTTAGAAAAAAATATGAGGATTTATAAGGAAAGAGCAAAATCTTTAATTGAGACACAATTAAAATTAGTAGAAGATTTTGATAAAAATAATTTATAAAGTGAGGTTTTGTTATGAATGAAAAGATAAGGAGCAAATCTAAAATATTATATATAATAGCTGGAAGTGTTATTGTTTTAATGGGTATTATTTATCTGGGTGTTATAAATTCAAAAATTACTTATAGTGCTGAAGCAAATTGCCCTAATGGATATTATGATAGTAAGTCAGAATGCCAAAAAGCAAATAATGGATATTATTGTGAATTAAATAAGTCTACAGGATGTTATGAAAAAGGATCGGCAATTTGTTCTGCAGGGAAAACTTTTTACGCTAATGGAGTAACTCAGTGTCAAAATGAGACAGGTTATGTTTGTCAGTGTGGTTATGGAAATAATGGGTGTTGTATAGTTACTGATGAGAAATTAGGTGGTGGTGTAGATTGTACTACAGGTAATACTACTGGTTCTTGTGGTGATAGGACGATAGATGTATGCACTTTGAATGCTACTTATTCATGTAGTATAGGCGGAAAGACTTATTCTTATACTTGTAAGCATGATAGTGGTTCTCAAACAGGTATTTCAGGTTCATGGTCTACATGCACATTAAAACAGTCAAGTAGCAGTTCTTCTTCTAGTTCATCAAAGCCAAGTTCTTCTTCTAGTTCTAGTGGTGGCTCAACAACAAATCCATCAAATCCAAGTTCATCAACTCCAGGTTCTTCAACACCAAATCCTTCAAATCCAAGTTCGTCAAATGTTCCTGAAAATCCACAGACTGGTAGTGTAGCAATATTTATTGTGTGGGTTATTGCTCTTGGAATGTTAGTATATTCATTTGTTTACTTTAAACAATCAAAATTTGAATAATAAAAGTGATGATAACATCACTTTTTATTGTATGGTGATTTTATGAAAAAATATTTTAAATATCTTATTCCTAGTATTTTTACTTTAGTTATTTTTGCTTTAGTATTTTATATAAATGGTTTATATCCTTTTGGTAATTATTCAATTGTGCAAGTTGATGCAGATTATCAGTTTATTCCTATTTTATATAGGATTTATGATTTTTTACATGGATATGAAAACATTATATATGATGATATAGGGAATGGAAATAATATATATATATCTATGATAATTCAAGGTAGTCTTTTTAGCCCAATAAATTTATTGCTATTTTTTGCAGATAGAGAAAATATTATTAATTATTTTAATATATTAATAATAGTAAAAATAATGTTAATGAGTTTAGCAACTTATATTTATATAAATTATAAATTCAAAATTAGTAATTTTTATAAAGTACTCTGTAGTTTATTGTATTCTTTTTGTGGCTTTATAATTTTTAATTATTTTAATATTATGTGGTTAGATTGCGTTGCCTTGTTTCCTTTAATTGTATATTTTTTGGATAAATTAATATTTGAAAATAAAAATTTAGGATATATAATTAGTTTATCTATGTCATTAATAATTAGTTATTATATTAGCTATTTTATATTAATATTTATAATTTTTTATTCTTTTATTTATCTTTATTTATATGTTTCAAAAGATGATAGAAAAAAAATTATATTTAGATTAGGAATAAGTACTTTAATTTCTATACTAATATCTTGTTTTAGTATTTTACCTAGTATATATCAAATGTTTATTTCTAGTAGATTTGCATATGATAGTAGTTATGTATTGGTTTCTGATTTTATTACGAAATCTTTATATGTTCTTTTTAGCCCTTTATTTATAATTTTATTTATTAAATTAATTACTAAATGTCAAAAAAAGTCTTATTATTATTTTATTTTATTTTTATTGTTTGGAATAGGAATAATAATAGAGCCTATTAACTTATCAATACATGGTGGTAGTTATTGGGATTTTCCATATAGATATGGATTTATTACAGTTTTTATTATGATGATGGCTTCTTTGTATTATATAGACAATTTTAGTATTAAAGGTAATAATAAATATTTGTTAGGAAAAATTTGTTTATTTTTAATTTTAACTGGATTAATGATATTTTTTTATAATAAATATATTAATAATATTGTAAATGAGAGGATATTCTTAAATTTTGAAAATGAAAAAATTTATTGTGAAATGATTTTTATTATTATAATCTTAGTATTATTAAATATAATTAGTTTAAGTATTGGTTATAAATATTTAAAATATTTTTGTATATTTTCTATAAATATATTGTCAATAATAATATTTTGTTCTTTTACTATGTATCATAATGATGGTTATTTTTTAACCACTGATATGAATAATTTAAATAATAGTATATCTACTATTAAAGATGGTAGATATAAAATTGATTATGATACTTATACTCCTGATTATGGATTTATTTTAAATGTATCTACACTTGATAATTGGTTACATTTAATACCACAAAAAGAAATAGATGCTTATTATAGTTTAGGTTATAGGGTTGATGGAACTTTTGTTAGTAGTAATGGAGGAACTATTTTTAGTGATTGGTTATTGGGAATTAGTTATATTATTAGTGATAAGATTAAAGATAGTGATGTATATCAGTTAATAGATAGTAGTGATAGCAATTATTTATATAAATATCGATATAGTAATAATAATGGAATTCTATATAATAGTGATTTGTCATTAGAAAATAGTAATAATTCTTTTGAAATTCAAAATGAAATATATAAAAATTTATTTAATAGTGATAAAGATATTATAAAAGTAGATAATTATTCATTAGATAGAAATGATGATGCTATTAGCTATTCTTTAAAAGATAAGGGGTTATTATATATAGATACAGATATGTATGAGGAGATTAATTATATAAAAGTAAATGATAATTATATATATGATATAGGTGATTATATATGTGAATTAGGAGTATATGAAGGTAATGTAAATATATATGTTGATCTTATCGATGATAATAAAATAAATTTTAGTTTAGGATATATAAAATTAAATGATATAGATAATTTAGAAAGTGTAGTAGAATATAAAAATAAAGAATATTATATAGATAACGATATTCCTGGTAGCAAGTTATTTTTACCTATAAATAAAATAGATGGTATTAAAGTGTATATAAATGATAAGAATGTTATGGTTAATAATTATTTTAATAATTTTATATCTATAGATTTAGAAAATGGAATAAATAAAATAAGGATTGAATATAAAATGCCTATGTTTATATTAGGGATTATTTTAAGTGCTTTTGGAATTATTTTGTTACTTTTATATAAGTATATTAGAGAATATAAATTACTTTTAAATATTTTTTATTATAGTTACTTTGTATTAGTTATTTGCTTGTTTGTTTATTTTTATTTTTATTCAATGATAAAGTATTTAGTTCAATAATTTACAAGTTAAATAATATTGTGTATAATTATATTGAGGTGTTATTATGAGGTATTTTATAACATTTTCTTATGATGGTAGTGAATTTTCTGGATATCAAAAACAACCAAAAGAGAGAACTGTTCAAAAGTGTATTGAAGATGTATTAAAAGAGATAAATGGGGGGAAGACTGTAAGTATTTGTGCTTCTGGAAGAACTGATGCTGGTGTTCATGCAATAAATCAAAAAGCACATTTTGATATGGATATAAAAATTACCTGTGAAAAGCTATTAAAAGGGATGAATTCGTTGTTACCACCAGATATATATATAAAAAGTGTTTTAGAAGTAGATGAAAAATTTCATGCTAGATTTGATGTGATTGGTAAAGAATATGTATACTTGATTAATACTGGTGAATATAATCCGATTGAAAGAAATTATGTTTTTCAATATTGTTCTAAATTGGATGTAGTGGCAATGGAAAGAGGACTTAAGTATTTAGAAGGAGAGCATAATTTTAAATCTTTTACAAAGGTAAATGAAGAAATAGTGGATTATGTCAGAAAAATAAGTCAAACGTCATTAGTTAGAGATAGCAAAGATATTAATAAGTTAGTTATTACATTTGTAGGTACTGGCTTTTTGAGATATATGGTAAGAAATATGGTTGGATTGCTTATAGAAATTGGTGAAGGAAAAAGAAAACCAGAAGATGTAATTGATATTCTTAAATATGAAGATAGGACTTTATCTGGAAAGACGGCACCATCATGTGGACTATATCTTAGAAATGTTTTTTACTAGACTTGATTTATTTTGCAAAAAAGTGTAAAATACTTGTATGGGAGGTAATAAAATGAAAAAAAGTGATTTTGTATTGATTGGTTTAGTTATTGTTATTGTAGTTATTGCAATTTTTTCAACTCGTGGAACTGAGGCATTAGAAGAAATTGAATTTCCTTTAACATTAACAGGAGATGTTGGACTTAATCAAATTACATATGATGAATATAAAGAAAAGATTTCAAATGGTGAAGCATTTGTTGTTATAATAGAAAGAACAGGATGCAGTTATTGTGAAATGTATATGCCGATAATGAAAGAGTATGCAGAAGAAAATAAAGTAGCTATTACTTATATCGATACTGATACACTTACGGAAGATGAGTTTAATGAATTATCATCTACAAATTCTTATTTGAAAAGAAATCAATGGGGTACACCTACTACTTTATTTATGCTAGGCGATAGGGTGATAGATACTATTGGTGGATATGTTGATAAGGCAACAATTGAAGATTTCTTTGATGGAAGAATTGTAATAGGAGAATAAAATGAAAAGTTATGAATTAGCTAAAAAATTTATGAATAAGTATTCAATGACAGTAGCATGGAGAGTAAAAAATCATTGTAAAATTGTTGATAAACATTTAAATCCTGGAGAAGAAATATTATATGTTTTTGCTGGGCAAAAAAATGATAGTATGTTAGATTTATTTCATACTTGTGTTATTGCTTTTACTAATAAAAGAATTATGATTGCTACTGATAGAGTACTGTTTGGTTATTTTTTTAGATCAATAACTCCTGATATGTATAATGATTTGACAGTCAGTAAAGGAATAATTTGGGGAAAGGTAGTAATAGATACTATTAAAGAAGTAATAACAATTACAAATGTTGATGCTAAAGCATTAGATGAAGTTGAAACTAATATTACAGAAATAATGATAAAAAATAAAAAATCTTATAATAATAAAGAAAATACTAAAATAGATTAATTTAGTATTTTTTTATTATATAAGTATGTCTTTTTTTAATATTTAACATAAATTATATTGGGAGTGATTAAATTGTATGACACTTATATTGTAAAAGAAAATGATACAATAGATAGTATTTCTACTAAATATAATACTTCTCCAGAGGTATTATATCAATTAAATGGTTATGAGTTTAATTTAGAGCCAGGTATGACTTTAATTGTACCTAAAGTAACTAGTAAATATTTTGACTATTATAAAGTAACAAAAGGTGATACTTTGTATAAGATTGCTAGTAATAGTGGGATTGATCCTAAATTATTGGCCCAATTAAATGGTATAAATGTCAATGATTATATATATCCTAATCAAGTATTACTGACGCCTAAGGCTGGGTCAATACTTTATTTTACTGCAGAAGGTGATACTTTGACTGAGGTTGCTAAAGGTTTTAAAACAAGCGTTAATCAATTGATTAGTCAAAATGATAAAATATATTTACAGCCAGAACAACTTATCGTTTATAAATATAAATAGTATTGTACTTTTAAATAAACATGGTATAATTATAGTAGGATAGGTGATAAAAATGGTATTAAGAAGGCCATATGCTTTTTTAATTAAGCACTTTAGATTTATTCATTTGGTAATTACGGCAATTTTAGTGTATATTGCTTTTAAGTATCGTAGTATATATATTTATTTGGGAAAATGCATTAGTGATTCAGTAAACAGATATGATGCAGCTAATTATATAAATTATTGGTTATTATTTTTAATAGTAATAGTAATATTTTTATTTTTTGTAGTTTATTGGCTTTTAAAATACAAAGACAAACCAAGATATATTTATGTGATGTCTATTGTCGGTTATGTAGTATTATGGATTGTATTATTAGCAACGTTTATTTATTTAGGAAGTTTTAATACAAATTTAATTGAACAAAAAACAATAAGATTATATAGAGATATTTTATTTATGTGTAATTTATTTCAATATTATGTAGCAATAGTAATGTTTATTAGAGGGTTAGGCTTCGATATTAAAAAATTTAATTTTGGAAAGGATGTTCAAGAATTAAATTTATCTCAAGAAGATGCTGAAGAAATTGAAGTAAATATTGGTATTGATACTACTAATATAGTTAGAGAAATTAGAAAACAAGGAAGAGAATTTGGCTATTTTTTTAAAGAATATAAAATATATATAATAATTATTTTGACTTTATTGATAATATTTTTAGGATATAAAGGATATGGATATTTTATCGATCATTTTAAAACTTATAAACAAAATGTTTATGTTGGTGAAAACAAGTTTATTAATATTACAAATAGTTATTACGATATAGATAATGATAAATATGTAATTATTAAATTTAATACTTATACAAATGGTATTAAGGATAAACTTAATACAGGAAATATATTGCTTTATGTTGATGATGAGAAATATGTTGCAAACAAAAATGTTTGTTATAAGTTTAATTCTATTGGAAATTGTTATAAACAACAATATATAGATAATGATGTTTCAGAGTATATATTAGTTTATAAAGTGGATGAAGTAAATGTAAAAAAGACATATATTTTATATAGCGAATCATATGATAAGACATTTAAAATTAAGCTAGATTTAAAAAATAATGAGAGTGATTAGTCATTCTTTTTATTTTTTTTCATATAATTAGTTGAAAAAGATATTTTTTTTTGATATAATAAATATACATTTTTAATAAATGTTATTTATGGACCTATAGCCAAGTGGTAAGGCGTGGGACTGCAACTCCCTGATCGTTGGTTCAAATCCGACTGGGTCCTCCATTTTAAAATCTGTTCTAACTTTTTAAAGTTTAGAACTTAATATATAAATATCAATTTCTAAAAGAAGTTGGTATTTTTTTTTAGTAATGAAATTTAAAGCATAAACTTGTTTTATAATAATATGTAGAGCAGTGAAAAGAAAACACTTTTAATAAAAAATTATGATAATTTAAAAATATTAGTCTTTTTAATATATATATTGTGAAATTGAATTATTATTTAATTAGAAAAAGAAGTACTATTATTTCTATAACTATCTATATTTTGTATATACTATAGCGGAAAATGATCTATTAAAAATAAATTTTTTTGAATTGTATTGTAAAAAAATGAAAAATATGTTATTCTTTTAATGTAGTAAATAAATAGAATGATAGGTGGTTAAATTGAAGGATAAATTGAAAAAATTTTTTAGTAATAAACAGAATAAAGTAACAGTTATAGTGGTAGTTATAGTTGTCATTGTAGTTGTTTTAGTAGCTTTACTTTTTAAGAGAGAGAAAGAAAAATTTGTTCTTAATGAAATATACGATGTATACCCTGAAGAAGTTAGAGAATTATATTCTAATATGGTGTCTATATCATGTAATGGTGATTTATATATAGATGTAAAATTAGATAGTGGAATTTTAAAAGTTGAAAACATTGATAGAAATAAGCTAATGAATTATATGTTTAGTTATTTAGATAAAAATAATTTATTAGAAGATGAAATGAATGTCAAAATAATTCAAAATACAGCGAATGATTTATTTGCTAGTAAGATAAATTTTGATGATTTAGTAAATAATTTTTCTTATGATGGTTATACATATACAGTTAGTAATAATATTATTAAAAGAAAAAGTTCAGAGTGTGTAAAAGAGAAGGAATATGTATCTAATTTATTCGGATATTCATATAATTCAAATGAATTATCAATAGATGTTGAAATTGGATATATGGAAGATGGTAATTTATTTGATTTAACTGGTAAAAAATTAGGAGAATATGATGGTGATGTTTCAAAATTGAGTGAATTATTTAAGACCAGTCCACACTATCGTTATAATTTTATTTTAAATAATAAAACTTATAAATTAACTAGTATAGAGTTAAAAAGTAGAATATAAGTTATGTGAAACTGATTTATCAAAGTCAGTTTTTTATTATTTTTAATATTTTTATGGTATAATTTATTTAGTTAAATAAATGGAGGTATATATGAAAAATAGGACAGTTGTCATTACTGGTAGCGCTAGAGGATTAGGGTTTGAAATGGCAAAGTGCTTTAGGAAAAAGAATTTTAATGTTGTTATTAGTGATATTAATAAAAAAGATATAGAACATGCTAAAGGAGAATTGCTAAAGATTAAGAGTAATGGCGATATTTTAGCTTTAGTTTGTGATATAACAAAAGAAAAAGATATTATTAATTTAATTGAAAAAACAAAAAACAAATTTGGAATAATAGATTTTTGGATTAATAATGCAGGTGTTAATCAACCTGATAAATTAATATGGGAATGTAGTAGTGAAGAAATAAAAAAAATGATAGAGATAGATTTAATAGGTACTATGGTTGCTTCAAAGTATATAATGGAAGAAATGATTAATCAAAATTATGGAGCAATATATACTGTTGAAGGACATGGGAGTAATGATGCAATTATACCAGGATTGTCAATATATGGTACAGCTAAAAGAGGTGTTACTTATTTTGTATCATCTTTAGCTAAAGAGGCAGAGAAAAGTGGTAAGGATATTATAGTAGGAAAATTGTCTCCTGGAATTATGATTACAGATTTTTTGGTTAATTCTTTTAGAAATAATAAAATGGAATTAAGTAATAAAAATAAAAAAATATATAATATTTTGGGCGATTATCCTTGGGTAGTAGCAAAATTTTTGGTAAATAAGATGATTAGTAATACTAATAACAATGTAAGAATAACTTGGCTTACTAAAAGAAAAGCTATATGGAAATTTTTAAGTTATAAATTTAGAAAGGATAAAAAAATTAAATAGGTGGTTATATGAAATATTTTAATACTATATTTGTAATAGTTTTTGCTTTAGTAGTTATAACAATGATTGTAACAATATTTTCAATATTTAGTTCAAAATTAAGAGGAAAATTATTAAATAAGCAAGTTAAAGCAATAAAGTATATGACAGATTATTCAAAGGATGATATTCAAGCAATAAACGAAAATATGTCTTCAATAGCTATAAATTCAAAAAAGAATATATTAAATAAGTATGGCGAAGATTTAAAAGATATTTCTACTAAAGAAGCAAAAATAAAAGAAGAAGGAATTAAAATTAAAACAAAGTCAATTAAAGAAGGATTGACTAGTAATAAAAAGTATTGTAAGCATTGTGGTGTTTTAATTGATGAAGATTCACAGTATTGTTCTAAATGTGGAAAAAAGCAGTAAAATAAATAAGAATTAAGCATTATGAACTTGAGTGTGTAAGAAAATTTACGTAAAGTTATTCATCTAGAGAGTGTAAAAAACTTTGTGTAAAGGTACCAATCCATGGTAATAAAGATATTTGAGATTGACTATATCAGTCTCTTTTTTGTTATCATATATTTAAGTTTTTTATTTTTTCTATTATATAAAAAAATTCTTTCTTAGTCATATTTATTATTACTATAGAAAGAATTTATCTTTATATAAGAACAATTATTTTCGCTTTATATAAAATTTATTGTTTTCTACATCAATTGTAATGGTATCATTATATTTTATTTGATCATTTAAAATACTATTGGCTATTAGTGATTCAATATTTTTTACAACATATCTTTTGATAGGTCTTGCTCCAAACGATTCGTCAAATGAAGCATCGATGATATGTTTTTTAGCGTTATCAGTTAATGATATTTTTAATTGCTTATCTGATAATCTATCTTCAATATTTTTGATAATGTTATCAAGAATTTTATAAACAGAATCTTTTGTTAATGAATTAAAGGTAATTATTTCATCAATACGATTTAAAAATTCTGGTTTAAAAGTGTGTCTTAAAGCTGTTTCGATTAGGCTTTTGGCATTAGGATCTTTATTTAGTATGTATTCGCTTCCTAAGTTAGATGTCATGATTATAATAGTATTTTTAAAATCAACTGTTCTTCCTTGAGAGTCAGTAATTCTTCCATCGTCAAGTATTTGAAGAAGTATATTAAAGACATCTTTGTGGGCTTTTTCAATTTCATCAAATAAGACAATTGAATATGGATTTCTTCTTACAGCTTCAGTTAATTGTCCTCCTTCATCGTAGCCAACATATCCTGGAGGAGCACCAACTAATCTAGATACTGAGTGACTTTCCATATATTCTGACATATCAATACGAATAATGTGCTTTTCATCGTCAAATAATTCATATGCTAGTGTTTTAGCTATTTCTGTTTTACCTACTCCAGTAGGGCCTAAAAACATGAATGAACCAATTGGTCTATTTGGGTCTTTAATACCGGCTCTTGCTCTTTTTATGGCTTCAGATACGATATGAATAGCATTATCTTGGCCAATAACTCTCTTTTTCATATTAGTTTCTAGATTTAATAATTTTTCCCTTTCGGTTCCAACTAATTTGGTGACAGGTATGTTAGTCCATTTTGATACAATGCTAGCAACGCCTTCTTCATCGACAACGTTACTTAATAATGAAGAATTTTCGTTATTAAATTTTAGGGTAGCCAATTCTTCTTGTAATTTAGGAATTGTTCCATGTTTTAAAACAGCGGCAGTTTCATAATCATAATTAGATTCGGCAATTTCAAGTTTATGAGTAGCAATTTCTAGCTCTTCTTTTTTGTTTTTGATTTTTGTACTTAGTTGTTTTTCTTCATTCCATTTATTTCTTAATTTTTGTTCTTCTTCTTTTAAAGTTGTCAACTTTTTATCAATTTCTTCAGTTCTTTTTTTAGACATTTCATCTTTTTCTTTTTTTAGTGATTCTTTTTCAATTTCTAATGTCATGATTTCTCTCGTTAAATAGTCTAGTTTCACAGGAACAGATTCCATTTGTACTTTAATAGTAGCACATGCTTCATCTACTAAGTCGATAGCCTTATCTGGTAGAAATCTATCAGTAATGTATCTATTTGCTAGGGTAGCAGCAGCTACTAAAGCGGCATCTTTAATTGTTACTCCATGAAATACTTCAAATCTTGATTTTAGACCTCTTAGAATAGCAATAGTGTCTGATACAGTAGGTTCTGATATTAAGACTTTTTGGAATCTTCTTTCTAAGGCACCATCTTTTTCAATGTATTTTCGATATTCATTTAAAGTAGTTGCACCAATACATAAAATTTCACCACGTGCAAGCATTGGCTTAAGTAGATTTCCAGCGTCCATTGCACCTTCCATGGCACCAGCACCAACTAGTAGATGAATTTCATCAATGAAAAGAATAATTTTTCCGTCAGAATCTTTTATTTCTTTTAATACTGCTTTTAATCTTTCCTCAAATTCACCACGATATTTAGCACCAGCAATTAAGGCGCCCATATCTAATGACCAAATAGTTTTATCTTTTAGATTATTTGGAACATCTCCTTTTACAATACGAGTAGCTAATCCTTCAATAATAGCAGTTTTTCCAACTCCTGGAACACCTACTAAAACGGGATTGTTTTTAGTTTTTCTTGATAATATTCTTGTGATATTACGAATTTCTTCGTCTCTTCCAATGACGGGGTCAATTTTACCTTCCTTAGCTTCTTTCGTGATATCACGACCATATTTTTCTAAGACGTTTTGTAAGTTTTCTTCATATGGATTTTGTCCGTTCATAATAATCACATCCTTTCATTTATTAATTATATCACAAAATTAGCAATTGTCAACATAGATTGCTAAAAAAGTGCTTGACATTTAAAAAATAAGTGCTATAATTATTTTAGAAAGGAAGTGAGATATATGTTACCTAGCAGAATTTTCTTTGATAATTTCTTTGATGAAATAGAACCAAAGAAATTGGATAAGATGATGAAATGTGATATATATGAGGAAGATGGTATATATCATATAGTAGTAGATGTTCCTGGCTACAAGAAAGAAGATATAAATATCGAATATGAAAATGGATATCTTAAAATTGTAGCAGCGCATACTGAAGAAGAAAAGGACAATAAAAAGTATATGCGTAGAGAAAGAATGGCTACTAGTAGATGCGAAAGATCATTTTATTTAGGAGAAGGACTTAATGAGGATGAGATAAAAGCAGAGTTTAAAGATGGTATTTTAAAAGTTTCAGTTCCTAAAAATGAAAAAGAAGTAAATACTAAGAAAGTTATCAATATTGATTAATAACTTTATAAAGACTATGAATTTAGAAAATTTATAGTCTTTTTTTGTAAAATGAAAAAGTTTTATTTGACATAATTATACTTAAAATATTATACTTATTTTATATATGGAGGCTTTTATAATGGTTAATGATTTTGATTTTGTTATAGATGATATAAACAATAGTTATAGACTTAAAGTTTTTTATAAAGATATTGATGGAAATTTAGTTAGTAGTTCTTTTTTAGCAAAGGAATTAATTAAATTAGATATGTCAAAAATAGATATTGATTCAGAAAAAATAGCTGATTTAGATAATTTTCTTTTAGGGATGGTTAGGTTTGTAAGTGAAGAAAATGATAAATTTTTTATTGATATTCCACTTAGATCTATGTATATATTTGATGGAAATGATACAATTGCTAAAAGTATTGATATAAAAGGGATGGGTGCATTTTCTCCGATAGATATATTACATGTAGAATTATATTATATGGATAATATAAGTGATGAATTGAGAGAAATATTTAAAATATCAAAAAAATATTTTAAAATGGGAATGCAAGATAAATTTAATGCTTTTACGAGAATAAATGAATTAAGTAAAGAAAGAACAGATAAAAATAATTATCATAGAGGTTAATCTATAATTTTGATTATAGATTTTTTTTGTTTTTTAGAACAATTGTTTGTATAACTTTGTTGACTTATAACAATAAAAATTGATATAATTATTTTATGGAAGTGGTATTATGTATGCAAGTATAATAATTGAATATGGAAATAAAGCAGTAGATAAAACATTTACTTATATTATACCTAATGAATATAGGGATAAAATAAAGATAGGGCATAGAGTATTAGTACCATTTAATAATAAAAATATTGAGGGGTTTGTGTTAGAAATTAATGATAAATATGATGGAGAGTATGATTTAAAAGAGATAGATAGTATTGTTGATGAAGAACCGATATTAAATGATGAAATGTTGTATATTGGAAATGAAATACAAAAAGAAATTTTATGTAGTAAAATATCTATATACCAGGCAATGTTACCTAAGGCATTAAAAGCACAACATAAAACAAATATAGGGATTAAAAGAAATAGATATATGGCTTTAAATAAAGATATAATAGAAATAAATAATTATATAAATAGTTGTAAATCAAAAAAACAAGTAGAAATTCTTAGTGAAATTATAAAAAATGATAAAGTGTTAGTTAATAGTTCTAATTATACAATTAATTCTTTATTAGAAAAAGGGTTAGTTAAATTTATATATGAAGAAATTAATAGATATAGTGTTCATAGCTCTGGTAAATATAATTTAGTTAAACTTAATTTAGAGCAAGAAAAAGTTGTTAATAATGTAGAATTTAATAAATTTAATAGTTATTTATTATATGGTGTTACTGGTAGTGGAAAAACAGAAGTTTATATGGAATTAATATCTAGAGTTATAAGTAATAATAAGACGGCTATTATGCTTGTTCCGGAGATTAGTTTGACACCACAAATAGTAGATCGTTTTGTAACTAGATTTGGTTCAGATATAGCTATTTTACATAGTGGTTTGAGTGATTATGAAAAGTATGATGAATATAGAAAAATAATGTTAGGAAAAGTAAAAATAGTTGTAGGTGCTAGAAGTGCGATATTTGCACCACTTAAGAATATTGGGATAATTGTTATTGATGAAGAACATACAAATACTTATAAACAAGATAATAATCCTAGATATCATGCAAGAGACGTTGCAATGTTACGAGGAAAATATCATAATTGTCCTGTTGTTTTAGGAAGTGCGACGCCATCTTTAGAATCTTTTGCGAGAGCCTGCAAAGGTGTATATAAATTACTTACTTTAACTAAAAGAGCTGGTGTTAGTAAATTACCAGATGTAAAAATTGTTGATATGAAAGCAGAAGTAAGAAAAGGTAATTTTATTTTATCGAGTGTTCTTGTAGAAAAAGTTGAAGATAGGCTTAAAAAAAATGAACAAGTTATTTTATTATTGAACAGAAGAGGATATTCTTCAATGTTAACATGCCGTGATTGTGGAATGGTTATTAAGTGTCCTAATTGTGATATATCATTAACTTATCACAAAAGTAGTAATACTAATAGATGTCATTATTGTAATTATAGTGTTAAAAATATAGCTGTTTGTCCTCAATGTGGAAGCAAAAATATGAAAGATTATGGATTAGGAACGGAAAAGTTAGAAGAAGAACTTAATAAAATATTTAATGCTAGAGTTATTAGAATGGATATGGATACGACAAGTAAGAAAGGAATGCACGAAAAAATTATCAATGATTTTGGAGAACATAAATATGATATTTTACTTGGGACACAGATGATAGCTAAAGGTCTTGACTTTCCTATGGTTACTTTAGTAGGGGTCATAAATGCCGATTCATCTTTAAATGTTCCTGATTTTAGAAGTGCAGAAGTTACTTTTGATCTTTTAAGTCAAGTGTCAGGTAGAGCAGGGAGAGGGAATAGTCCTGGTGAAGTAATAATTCAAAGTTATAATCCAGAACATTATAGTATTGTTTGCGCTAAAAAACATGATTATTATGGTTTTTATAAAGAAGAAATGAAAATAAGAAAAATGCTTGGCTATCCACCTTATTTTTATATTACAGTGGTAAATATTACTAGTAAAGATTATAATATTGGTTTTAGTGAAGCTAATAAAATTGGTAATTATTTAAGAAAAAATTTACGTGGAGATACAAAAATTTTAGGGCCTTCGATGGCTAATGTATTTAAAATAAATAATATATATCATTATCAATGTATTATTAAATATAAATACGATAATAAATTAAGTGAAGTTCTTACTAAAATAGATGATATATATAAAATAAATAATAAAGTAGATGTTTCAATAGATGTTAATCCTATTAGTATATAGAGGTGTTTTGTATGGAAATAAAGATAGAAAAGATGGATCATACTGGTAATGGAATAGGCTTTTATGATGGGAAGATATGTTTTATACCAAAGAGTGTTGTGGGTGATATTGTAGATGTTTCTTTTGTAAAAAGTACTAAAAAGTATAATATTGGAAAAGTAGAGAAAATAGTTAAGTCTAGTGATAGTAGAATAGATTCAATATGTCCATATTATCAATTATGTGGAGGTTGCAATATTAATAATTTGTCATATGATGAACAACTTGAATTTAAGAAAAATAAGGTAAAAAATATTTTTAAGAGATATTTAAATTTAGATATTAATCCTAATATCATAGGAAGTCGTGATGAATATAAATATCGTAATAAGATAACATTTCATGTAAATAATAAAAAAATAGGTTTAGTATCTATAGATGGGGATATTATTGATATAGATAATTGTTTACTTGTTAGTGATAAAGTAAATGAATTATATAATTTGATAAGAAAAGAAGATTTATCATTAGTTAAAAAAATAGTAATAAGAGAATGTGATAATGGATTGATATTAGATATTGATGGAACTTTTGATATAAGTAAAATAAAAAATATGTGTTTATCAATATATAGTAATGGAAAATGTATTTTTAGTAATGGGGATGGATATATATTAGTTAATGATATTAAATATTTAGTATCTAATAAATCTTTTTTCCAAGTAAATACTAGTAATATTAAGAATTTATATGATTTAGTACTTAAGTATGGTAATTTTTGTGGTAATGAAAGAGTGATAGATTTATATTGTGGAGTTGGAAGTATAAGCTTATATATTTCTAAATATGTAAAAAGTGTATTAGGAATAGAGATAGTTAATGAGGCAATTATTGATGCTAAGAATAATGCTTGCCAAAATAATATAGCAAATGTTGATTTTATATGTGGTGATGTATCTAAAATAATTAATAGTAAAATAAAAGGGGATGTAGTAATAGTAGACCCTCCAAGAATAGGATTAGATAAGCATACAATTGATGTATTAAATGAATGTAGGATTAAGAAAATAATATATGTATCTTGTGATCCAATGACTTTGGTTAGAGATATTAAATTGTTAAATAATTATAGTTTAGATAAGATAGAGTTAGTTGATATGTTTCCACAGACTCATCACGTTGAATGTGTGTCAGTGCTAAGTCGAAAAGCCTAGTAAAATAAGGAGTTTTGAAAATAAAAAAATTTCAAAAAAGTGAAAAAAGTAAAAATTTTTGAACTTGTAAAAATAGGGTTGTATGT
>CALVON010000015.1 GCA_944350315.1 uncultured Bacilli bacterium
CCAAATAGTAAATTCTTTTTTAGTAGTTAATACTTCAATATTATTGTATAGTACCAAAGTATCCCCATCATTAGTACCTAAAAAATTACCTTGACTTAATACCTCATGATTACTATCAGTACTATTACCTGAAGTAACTACCCATTTTAATCCTGGTAAACTTTTTATGTTAGTGCCAATACTATTAATGTCCATATTTATAGTAGCATATAAATCTACATTACTAACTTCTTCTGTTTTATATAAAGAAATAGTCGTATGTACTCCATCTAAATAACTATCACTTACTTGAAAATCTCCGACAAATTTAGATTCTCCTTCATCATAAATAATATAATCTTGTAAATTAGAAGCCGTATTAAAGACAATATTTTTATTTTCACTACTATTCCAAGTCCATAAAGCTAATGTTCCTCCTAAAATAATAAGTATTATTAATATAATCGATATAATTATTAGAATTTTATTTCTTTTATTCATTACACTTATCCTCCATAATCTTTATGCTACTATCCTATTTATTTTTATACTATAACTAAATTTTAACATATAAGTAGTTATTTGTCCATAAAAAATAATCCTTAAAAATTAATTTAAAGATTATTTTTAAAATTATTATTTTTTATTTTTATCATGATTTATTATAATATTTGTTTTTATAACGAATATAAAAACTATTATAAATAAAATGGCATATATTACTACTCCTACCGTACGATCATATAACATATAAGTTAACATTGCCAATGCAAATAATATGTCCACAAAATAAATTACTAATACCGTATTTCTATGGGATAAATGAAGTCTTAATAGTTGATGATGTAAGTGTTGTTTATCTGGTTCTCCAATCGGTTTTTTATTAATTATTCTTCTTAATATTGCAAATAAAGTATCCATAATTGGTATTGCTAAAAGACATATTGGAATTAATAACGTTGTTAAAGTAACATTTTTAAATCCTAATAATGCAATTACTGCAATTATATATCCTAAAAACATACTCCCCGAATCACCCATAAAAATTTTAGCAGGATTAAAATTATGACATAGAAAACCTAAAGTAGCACCGAGCATTACAAAAGTAATTACCGCATCTAAATCAAAAGTGTGCATCCAACCAACTATTACTATCCCTATTGTTATAAAATATATTGAAGACAATCCAGCCGCCAATCCATCTAGCCCATCAATTAAATTAATGCAATTAATAATAGCTACGATAAATAAAATAGTAATTGGATAGCTAAAATTTCCAAAATTCATATAAAAACCAAAGGCTGATAAATCACTTAATAAAATTTTTCCGTATATTGCTACTACAGACGCAGCAATTATTTGAAATAAAAATTTTATTTTAGCAGGTATAGGATTAATATCATCGACAATTCCTGTAATAATAATAATAAAACTACCAATAAGAATAGCATTCATTCTCAAAGACATTGTTCCAAATAAGATATATCCTAATATGAATCCCATATATATCCCTAATCCACCTAATCTAGGAATGGGAACTTTATGAACTTTTCTTTCATTAGGTATATCCATAGCCCCAACATGTTTAGCAACTTTTTTTATAAAAGGAGTTATTGCTAGTACAAATAAAAAGGGTATAGTTATCATATATATAATTTCTTTAACATGCATTTTAAATCACCTAAATTAATTATATAATATATATATTTCAAAAACAAGTATTTTGTAAAAGAAAGATATTACCTATTTAGTTGATAAAATAGTAATATCATCTATTAACCATGTTCCATTTTCATTTATTACTTTAATTGTTGCTAAAGTATTCTTATTGTTACTTGTCCACCTCTCATAAATTATTCCATTTATTTCATTATCATCTGCAGATGTTATATATATATTAGTATCATCTCCCCTAAAATAATATGTTTGATAACTTACTAAATTACCCGCTAAATAATAACCATTTTCAGTATATGCAAAATAATTATTTAATTTATCAATATATTTTTTTATTCCCTTTTCTGTAAATAAATTATTCATAACTTCATCAAAATTGGTAATTTTTTTATAAGTTATATCTCCAATTATTATTACATTCTCTTGATCTACTTTAAATTTATTATTAACAACATCATATAATATTTTTACATCGTTATATAGTTTATTAACAATATCTTCTTCTTTATCATAACTTGAATCTTCAACTATTGCATCATCATTATTATCAATAGTTGTTTTATTTTCACTTTTTTGCCCTAAAAAGAAATTAGCTATTAAATAAAATAATGTAAATATAAATATTAAAGTAATCATTCCAATAACATTCATTTTATTTTTCATATAATCACCTAAGTTAATTATATAATATATAAGAAAAAAAAGAAATATTAATTTATTTCTTTACAATAATTTATTAATTTAATGTCTTGGCTTAAATACTAATGCTAAAAAGAATGCACTAACTACGGCAATACTAATTCCTACTGATGTTAAATCGAATATCCCTAATGCTAAGCCCATAAAACCATTTTCACTGGCTATATCCATAGCTCCATGGATTAAAAGATGGCCAAATGATGTTATAGGTATTATTGCTCCTGCTCCGCAATATAGAACTATCTTATCATATATTCCTGAAATATCAAGCAAAGCTCCAATTACTACAAATAGACTTGTAACATGTCCTGGAGTAAGTTTTGTATTATCTAAAATTAACTGACTTATCATACATACGAATCCACAAAATAAAAAAGAATATATATATGTTTCCATTAGTTAATTACCTCCAAACCTATTGCATGAGCAATAGAGGGAATACTATCTTTTTGAAAAACTTTTGTAGAATTAAATACAGCTCCTGTTGGCACTATTAAGACTTTTTGATATTTTCCTCTTTCCATTTCTTTTAAAATATAAGAACATAATACTAATGCACTACAGACTGGTCCTGAAGCCCCTGCATATACTGGTTGCTTTTTTATATCATATAAAATTAATCCACAATCATCATAATTTTTAGACAAATCTATTCCACTATCTTTTAAGTAATCTATTAAAATATTTTTTCCATAAATTCCTAAATCACCAGTTAAAATTAAATCATAATAATCAGCTTTTATTTTTAAATCACTTAAATGTCTTTTTATTGTATCAGCAGCAGCTATTGCCATTACTGCTCCCATATTATTAACATCTTTAATTCCTTTATCCTGAACAATTCCAGCCGTAGCACTAGTTATTTTTATTCTCTTTTTTCTATTTGTCAAAAGCATACTTGCAGCACCTGTAGCTGTCCATGTAGTACTTTTTTTCTTTGGTGCTCCATATTCTGTGGGATTTCTAAATTGTTTTTCTGCAACCATATTATGACTACTAGTAGCAACAATTATTTTATTTGCTCTTTTACCTTCAATCAAATTAGCTCCTAGTAACAGGCCTTGACCAAATGTGGCGCATGCACTATATATTCCCAAAAAAGGAATATTAAAATCTCTCATAGCATAATTAGAAGATGCTATTTGATTTTCTAAATCTCCCGATATTACATAGTCAACATCACTATCAATAACTTTTGCTCTATTTATTAATTTGCTTATGCTGTTACTTAGCATTTTTTCTTCAGCTTTTTCAAAAGTATCACATCCATAATAAAAGTCCTTATCATATATTAAATCAAAATAATCGGATATTGGACCATCTTTTTCATAAATTGATGCTATAGTATAACACTCATCTATATATACATTATTAAATTTAGTAGTCATATTAACCTCCCATTATTAATAATCTAATAATTCCAAATACATAAACAGAAACTATTCCAAATACTATTACTGATCCAGCTAATTTAAAGATATTTGCTCCTATTCCTAATACTAATCCTTCTTTACGATATTCTAAAGCAGCAGAAGTTATAGAATGAGCAAATCCTGTAATTGGTATTATTAGTGCACTTTTAAGTTTCGAAACGCAATAATCAAAAACACCCAATGCTGTTAATATTGATGAAATTACAATTAGTGTTAAAATTACCATAACACCTGATTCTGATCGTGATAAGGAAAACCACATCATATATCCTCTTAACAACAGTTCACATAATGTCCCTAAAATTCCACCTGCTAAAAATGTAACTACTGCATTTTTTAAGATATTTTCTTTAGGAGTATATTTTGATACTAATTCTAAATATCTATCTTTCATTTATACCACCAATATTAGCATTATCAAAAACGAATAGATTATACATAATAAAAATGTGATAATTTTAGTAGTTATCACATTTTTTCCATTTACTACATATTTTTATTATTGAATAAACATTAATTATTGCTAAAATAGCTATAAAATAATCACATAAATTCCACAAAATATTAGGCTTTACATAACATGAAATAATTATTACTATTATAAAAAATATTTTAAAGAAAAATGATACTTTTTTCTTCGAGGAAAATATTTTAAGATTACTTTCTCCAAAAAAATAACTAGAAATAATCGTTGAAAAAGCAAATAGTACCGTAATTATTGATAAAAGTAATGGTCCTATTTTTCCAAAATGATAATTAAATGCATACATTACCATTTCTATTCCATTTAAATTCCCAAAATCTAATTGATAATAATCAGTTGTAGCTATAACAAAAAAAGTTGTCAAGCAAACCAAAAACGTAACAATATGAATACCAAACACCTCTAACATTCCTTGTTTTTCTGGTTCGTTATCACAAGTGGAAGCCGATATTGCACTTGTCCCTATCGATGATTCAGTAATGAATATAGCTCTTTGCATTCCTATTAAAAAAACAGGAATAATACTTTTAATATTAAATGCCTCTTTAATGACATTTTTTAAAATATTTAAAAGTAAATTAGTGTTATTAAAAAGAACGTAACCACCAAGTAATAAATAAAAAGATAACATTATAGGCACTAATATACCATTTACTTTTGATATTCCTTTTATTCCCATAATAATTATTAAAAATGTTCCAATAGTTAAAAATGAAACTATATAATTTTTATTTATATTAAAATATCCAAGTGCATTAACTATCGTATTAGATTGTATTGATAAGAAAAAACCACTATAAGTAACAATTATTAAAATGCTATAAAGGATTCCTAATTTTTTATTTTTCAAACACTTTATAATATAATAACTAGGTCCTCCGACATACCCATTATTAGTTTTTTCTCGATAATTAATTCCTAAAATACATTCTAAATAAGTATTTATTGGTACTAATAAACTAATAATACACAGCCAAAAAATTGATCCTAAACCGCCAAAATATAGGCATAAGGCAACTCCTGATAAAGAACCTACTCCTATTTTAGCTGCTAATGAAACACACAAACTTGATAATGGACTAATTCCATTTTTACTTTTAGATTTTACTGCTTGAAGTATTTTTTTACTTTTTAACTGAATAAATTTGTATTTAAAAGAAAATTTTATTGATGAATATAATATTAAAACACTAGCTATATACCAAGTTATTGATAATAAGTAGATAAAAATATCATAATTAAAAATATTAAATATAATAGATAGTATAATTAAACCTATAATTAATAAATACATTTTCATATTAAAATATATTCTAAATAGGTTTAAATAATGAATTTTTTAGTAAACTTTACATATCCTATAATGAATATAAATAAAGGGGTGGATTATATATGTGCAATAATAATGAAGTAAATAATTGTGAAAATTGTATTGCTGAAATACTAAAAGTAATATTACTACTTCAACAAAGTGTTTGTCAAAATGATACTTGTCTACAAACTTGTGATAAAGGATATCTTGGACAAAACTGTGCTACTTTCTGTAATACTAGACCAATCGTTTTATATACATGTTCTAGTGCATCTACACCATTAGCAATGCCAATTAGTAAAGATCCAAGTATAACTACTACTTCAAATGTATTTAGATTAGAAAAACTAGATGGAAATTGTGCTACTTGCAGAGTGTTAGCTCCTAATGATAATGCTTCTACAACTGGATTTCCTTATACTGCAACAAACTCATTCTTTACTATCAATTTAAATTGTGTATGCATTATAAGATGTCTTGACGATACCTTTGTAGACACATTATAAAAACTATCCAAAACGGATAGTTTTTTATCTTTTATTTCTAATTATCACAGTCCCAGAAGAACCTGCACCGCCAACATTTCCGCCATTTCCACTATTATCCTTATAAGTTGATCCTCTTCCTCCTTGTGAATATGCCGTTACTCCTGAATTACATGACGTTGTGGTCCCTTCGCCAAATTCACATGTTGTGCTACCTTGACCAGTTCCTCCAGATGAACCAGAATAATATGGACAATCTGCCGTACAACCACTTCCAGATAAACCAAAGCTTCCACCATTTCCAGCAATTGAATAATAATTAACTGATGTATTCATTCGACAGCATGATGCACTTCCGCCACCTGAACCTCCTGCACCACCGCTACTTGAAGTTCCTGGACTTCCGCCATTGGCATAATATAGGTCAGAACTATTAAAATAAGAGATTCCACCAGCAGAACCCGCACCACCGCCAAGTCCAACTGTTACTTCATAAGACCCCACATCAATTGTTTGAGAAAGATATGTTTGCGTATATCCTCCACCTCCGCCACCGCCAGCTTGACAGTAAGAACCAGGAGTAGAAGAACAGTCACTACCGCCGCCTCCACCTCCTCCTACTAAGAACATATCAACATCTATTGAAGTGGTTAAATCTAATGTTCCACTAGAAATAAATTTAATTTTCCAATTCTCATTACCTTCATCAATAATTTCATATCCTCCTGTATATGTACCAATTTGAACACCATTTACTTCTATTATCTTTGCATTACGCATTATTACTATACCGGAAGACCCTGCATTGCCACCGCATCCCCCGTTTCCGCTATTAACTAAATAGTTATTGCTATATATTGAAGGACTTCCGCCTTTTGAATATTCAGTAACTCCTGCTTGACAAGCAGTTAATGTTCCTTCACCAAATTCGCATGTTGTAGTCCCTTGTCCAGTGGCTCCAGAACCACCTGTACATCCATCGCTTCCACCAGATGTTCCAGAATTACCAAATCTTCCGCCACTACCATCCGAAGTTGATCCGCATCTAGTGCAAATTTCTCCGTAATTATAAGTGTCATAATCACAATGAGAGCCACCGCCACCAGATCCGCCAGATCCGCCTCCGCCGCCATAATAACCTGGTCTACTTCCAGAACCTCCAGGATTTCCGCCATCAGCATAATAAAGATTATTACTTCCAAAATATGATTGTCCACCTTTTGCGCCTGCAGATCCGCCAGAGCCAACCTGTATTTGATATACACCATATTCTATTTTTTGCTGAGGGTATGTTTTTGTGTATCCGCCACCGCCTCCGCCGCCTAATTCACCGCTTCCACCACCTCCACCGCCACCTACTAAAAATAGGTCAACGGATAAGGATACATTAAGAGTTAATTCACCACTCGTTAAATATTTAATTTTCCAACCATCATCTGTTTCTACTACTTCACAATTACCTGTATATACAAATAATGGATTATCACCGACAGATGAATTTGCACAACTATAATTGGTTGAAATTGCTGTATAATCTATTGTTATAGTTACAGGAACCGCTTCAGATTTTATTATGGATACATTTCCTGCTTTATCATATACTCTAACACACACATAATATGTTCCACTTTCAGCTACATTAAATGAATAATTTGAATTTTCAGACTCTATATATCCTATCTCTGGACACACATCACTAGTATGAATTAAATATCCATATTTTAAAATTCCACTTCCATCATCATTGGCATTTATTTCTACATTCAAGTTTCTTCCACTTGTAACTAGTGAAGTAATCTCTACAGAAGGTTCTATTGTATCCAAATAAAAAGGTTCTGATACTTTTTTAGTACATTCTCCATTTATATCACATGCTTCGGCAATTAAATAATATATACCTTCTCCTTCACTAAGTGAATAACTATTTCCACTTATAAAATTATTTGTAGGTTCTTCATTGTTATCTTTTGAAAATATATATTTAAATGTTGTAGGATTCAAAGTACTACTACCTTTGGTAACTGTAATTCTACTAGAAATTCCATCATTGGTATATTCTGTATTTCCATTAGTTTCAAAAGTAATTACTGGTTTTGTAGCTTTGGTCCAATGAGCATATATTGTATGATCATTATCATTAGTTACAATCGTATCAGTAGTAATTTGCGTTCCTCCATCAATCGAAGTCCACCAGCCATTAAATGTATATCCGTTTCTTATTGGAGTACATAATGCCCCATAGGATTCTCCAGTAGTAACTGATTTACTATAACAACCACTTCCGTTATTGTTATTGTAATTAATAGTAATTGTGCTGCCATCTATACTAG
>CALVON010000016.1 GCA_944350315.1 uncultured Bacilli bacterium
TATATATTTCATTAATGTGCATCGTAATATTATTTCGAGTTGTATCAAAAAGCTCCCCTATAGATTTTTGTGTTAACCATAAATCTCCATCTTCAAATCTAACTTGAACTCCTTTATCATGTGTTTGGCTTTCAAATATTAAAAACTCTGCACTACTACTTCTAATCATCAAATCTTTTGTCACAAAATCATCTCTTTTCTCGCCAAAATATTATGGGGTTAACATTGCGGTATCAACTAAAAACAAATACCCCATTTTTAACTATTTTTGATTGCTTTTTATTATTTTTTACTGTTTTTTTGAAAAAACGTGTAAGATCTATATGCTCGCAAACCCTTTATTTATAAGGATTTCTTGGAGGGATTAAATAAATTGGTATCAAGCAGTTGATACCAATTTTATTAACACCATTATTTTTATCAAAATTATCCATAAAAAAAAATCACTTCTTTCTATATTATTCTTTTTCTTACAAGAACTTTCTCGTACATTATTATACCATATTATTTTGATTTTTTGGATAATCTAAAGCAACTTTATATTGATTTTTATACCTAAATAATATCTCTACACTTTTATCGTCTTTAACAAAAATATTTTCTATGAAACTATCTACTATATTTCTATCTATATTTGTTATCTTTTCTACTACTTTAAATTTTTATCCAATCTAAGTTGTATGAATTAATTTCTTTTTTTGTGATTTTCCCTTTTCTAAATTTAATTTATTGATTTCATATAAATGCTTTCTTTTAAAATTTTCATAATTTTCTTGTGATAAACAATCACATATATAATCTTTTATCAATTCATCTAATAATAATCGAAATTTATTTAATTCTTTATCTATTTCAACTGTTCCCATTTTTTTATTTCTAAATCATATTCCAACCTAGAATACGAAACAATATCATCTAATCCACTTTCTAAAATATAATATTTATTACATTTTTTATGTTTACCAATAAAAAAACACCTCCAAAGTTCTTTCTAAATATATTTTAACATTTTTCTATGTTTTTTTATTTAATGTGAACTTTAAAGGTATTATAATAATTATTATTTACCAAAATTAGAACTTACTTAAAAAAGGTAAGACGACCATTCCTTTGTAGTATCGGTCTTTATATATATTTATTTTGTGTAATTAAAATTTATTAATTTCTTTCTTTTCAATACTAAACCAACTCTTTCTAATTCTTGTTGATCATAGTCTTTTTCAGCTATATTGACTTTTCTTAATATAATACTTTCTGAGATATGATGTCCTATAATTTTAGCTGTATCACTGCCAAACAAAGTATATTTAGTTGTAAATTCTCTTGCTTTTAATGTTTCTTCAAATTTGTTTGGATTTCTAGTTATATTCCAAGTATTATCAATATAATAATCTTTTCCATCCATTGTTTGAATATTCCATGCATGTCCACTTCCAAATATTGTTCTAGTATTTAAATCAAATATTGGATTATTTGATAATAATGTAGTAGCATTTGCAATTCCCATACATAATCCATAATTTTTAAATAAAGTTGTTTCTACTAATCCAGTTAATTCTCTCAAATCTTCATCTGATACATATTTTACCTTAGATTGCAAGTAGTCAGATATAATTAAAGTTTTTTCTATGTCGGTAAGATTACTACAGCCACTTAGATTTGCAACTATATCTTTTATTCTTAATAATGTTTCTCTTTTTAACAAAGTATTTCCATTACTTGAGACAGCTTGACATATGTTTCTAAATCCATCAATATAACATGAAACAGGTTGCTCATTTCTTACATTAATATTCCACATAACATAAGATATTGGTAATGAAATATTTTGCAATTTATCTAATCTCTCTAAATTAATATAACTTCTATCTCTTTGAATTCCATCATCTAACAAAGATATTAGTATATCAGTTTCAGTTGATAATAAATCATTTATTATAATTAAACATTCATAGCAATCACAATGTATTTTCTTTAAGTTATGAAAGTTTAATAAGAAATATTTAAAATAATCTAAATCAGCTATAATATCTTGATACTTTAAACTTACAATTTCTACTTTATCATAATCTTCTGATTTGATATTTTTAAGATTCGAATAATTTTGCACATTACTAATTGTTTCTATTCTTGTTATTCTTCTTTTTGGCAATTGTGGTGTCATAACTAGCCCCCTCTTGAAGATATATTATACTTTAAAATTATTTTTTGTCAGTATAAAAATATAGAATCTACTTATCTATTTTGTTGTGTTACAATTATTTTTTTATAAATTATTGGTGTTTCTTTTATTTTTTATATGTCAATGCATTTATATATGGATTAATAATTTATTTAATTTATAATTTTATTAGCTTTAAGTGTTTTTTTAGTATACTTTTTTATATTATAATTCATGTTTCATAATCCACTTAATATCTTCTATAGATTTGTCAATATTAAATATTCCATTACCAACTGGATAATATACTGGATACACCTTATAGCTTTTATTGCTAATATTTATATTATGATATTTTTTCCTGTTATTAGATACGGATATTTTTTTATTTAATAAAATTGAGCTTACTTGATTGCCAAATGTTATTATTAATTTTGGATTAATTAATTCTATTTCCTTTAATAATAATTTTAAGTACTTACTTAGCACTTTATCTGATAGTGGTCTAGCATCTATTTGAGTGCATTTACCAAGATTAGTTATAAATATTTTTTTGCTTTCAATATTTTTATATACTAAATCAGAAAATTCATAGTTCCAATCTTTAGGTTTTTTCATTTGAATTTGTTCATATATATTTTTATCTAATAAATTAACATTATAAAATAATTTCCAAATATTTTTAGTTCCTAACCATGGTGATTTTCTTCCTTTCCATGATTTATTACTTGCAACATTTCTTCCAGTGGGATTCATAAATACAAAGCAAATATTTGGATTTTGAGTACATCCCCCATTATATATTGAGTCTAATTCTTTGGCTCCATATATATTTTGTAGTTTACCATATTCTCTTTTTAAGTCCACTAGTTTCATATCTAACTTTAACTCCTTCGTTTAAATTTGCGATATCCATTGACTAATAGTAAAATATTTATTTTTGGTGTTTCTATGTATATAATTAATTGAAAATAATGTCGGTGTCTATGGTTATTATATCACATAATATGGACAATCTTTAAAAATATTATTTTGCTAATAAAAAAACAATTGTTATTATAAGCAATCGTTTCTTTTAGTGTATTAAAAATTTATTTTAAAACATATATTAATTAATTATTATAATAGCATTGGTTATGTTAATAATATTAATTTATGCTTTATGATAGATAGGAGATTACCGTTATATTTGTGGTTATTTATTCCTATTATCTAAGTATTCATGACCAAGGATATCTTTTAATACTAGCATAGATTCAAGTTCAGTATATTTGTATTCTTGCTGTAATTGGTTAAACATTTTTCTTATTTCGGTAGCATATTTAGGAATATCTACTTCTTTTTGATATTTAACTAATATAGGATATTTTTTCCCCCAGGCTTTCGTCCAATTGATCTTTGAATCTTTTTCTTCATCTGAATTTTTTATGGTTTCTTCTATTTGAACCATTTCGCTATCATAGTCAACTAATTTATCTATTGGTACTCCATATATTTTTGCTAGTGCTTTTGACTGATAAATATCAGGCACAGTTTCATCAGTTTCCCATTTTGATATTGTTTGTCTACTGATATTTAATTTTTCAGCGACTATTTCTTGAGATAGTCCAAACTTTTTTTCTCATCTCATATAAATTTTTTCCTAAACTCATCTTTTCCTCCAATAACATAAATATACTATTTTAGTTATTGTTTTTCTAGTTATTTTTTTTGCGTTTTTGCGCTATTTATTAACATTTTTACTTAATGGTGATTATTTTACTTTTTTTACTGGCCAAAGGCTTATGGTTGTCTTTCCTTTAATATCTTTTTCATCAATTAAGCCAATAATTCTGCTATCGGATGAAACTGTTCGATTGTCGCCTAAAACAAGATATTTTCCATCGGGGATTTTGCTACAATTACATATACTTTTTAATGTAAAATCATCAGTTTCAAAATTATATTCATTTTCTATTTCGTGACCATTAATATATAAAACATTATTTCTATATTCCACTGTCTCTCCAGGTAATCCTATAATTCTTTTTATGATCTCATTTTTTTCTAATTTGATTACAACAATGTCAAACCTTTCTATGTCATTAAATTTGTAATCAATTTTGTTTAGTAAAAGTATTTGACCATCATCAAGTGTTGGATACATGGAGTCTCCAACTACTATAACTGGAGTTATAATAAAAGTCCTAATTAGAACTACTACAACTACTATAACAATATATGGTAATAAAGTTTTAATTATTTTTGTCATCTTTCCTCCAAATTAATAAAGATAATAAACATCGTTTATTATCTTCCTTCTTTAATTTTGTATTGACCTTCTCTATTTCTCAAGAAATATAATTTAGCTCTTCTAACTACACCTTTTTTAACAACTTTGATATATGCTATGTTAGGACTGTGTATAGGAAAGGTTTTTTCTACACCGATGCCAGAAGACATTTTTCTTACAGTAAAGGTTTCTGTGGCTCCTTTACCTTTTCTAGAAATAACAATTCCTTCAAAATTTTGAATTCTTTCTTTTTCTTTGCCACCTTTGACTTCAATAATTTTACATCCTACATTTACAGTATATCCAACTCTAAATTCTGGGATATCCTTTTTGATCTGTTTCTCATTAATTTTGTCAATTAAATTTTTACTCATGTTATTCTCCTTTCTTTGTTTACCACAATCATATAATAATAATTTATATAGCGGATTGCTTCCATTTGTAAATAATACCATAATAATATTAAAATTACAAGTTTTTTTAATAATTTATGATATTTTATTTTAATAATTTATGATATTTTATTTTTTAATAATTTATGATATTTTATTTTAAATTATTAATTATTTCATTTTTTTCATAATATTGTACTATAGCATCTCCCGATATTTTTATGACAGTGGGTGAAATAACTTTTAGGTCTTCTAATTTTTGGGCATTTTTATTGCTTGTATCTGATACATATTTTGAATTTAAGGCTGATGATGTATCTACATAATATACTTTTGAATCAGATAATTTACTTTCTATAATACTACTGATATTACTATCCTCATCGTTAAAATCATAAAAATAAACATAATATTCTTCTTCAGATTGTTTAAATATAGCAGATGCTAAAATAGAATTTTTTACATTTGCTGTTTCATTATTAGCAGTATCTTTTTTTAGTATGTTACTCCAATTAATTTCTTTCGTTATAAATGTAGCTGATAATAAGTACACTAATGTTATAACGATTATTAATCCTATAATAATTTTTAAGTACTTTGTTAAACTATTACTTTCATCTATTTTTTCTACTTTTAAACTTTTTCCTTCTCTTTTTGCTTGTTTTCTTCGTAATTCTCTACCCATGACGTTCCTCCGTAGTAATTATATCAAAAAATAACTTTTTTTGCAAAGATATAATTCTAATTTATTATATAAAAAAAGAAGCTATTATAACCATTTGGCTATACTTACTTCCCTTACTTCTTTCTTTTCATAATTACTGGTATATTCAATTAATTTTTTTATGGAATCTTTTATGGTGACTTTATTGTTAAAAGATAAATCATCTACACCAATTATTTTTCGTATACCTCTTTTATATTTATTATCTTTCACATATAGATATAGGCTTTTATCTAAAGCTTTTATTAATATCAATTGATTCTCATTATTTCCATTAGCTGAAAATATTAATTCTCGGTACCAATCAATTAATTTTTTTGAAAGGACATCTCCATATGGATATTCGTAGTTTACTATCATATCATAGTGAGGACAATTATCTAATATCTTTTTTACATACTGTATGTCAATTGTTTGTGTCTGTATCATATTATCACCTATCTTATCTTATAATGAATTATACACAATTTTTCTCAATATGTAAAGTATTATTGCTCTTTTTGTTCTTTTTCTTCTTTAACTTCAACAATTTTGGTAATATTTTCTGTAACGGACATAAATAATTTTACTTTTATTTTAGAGTTTAAATTTTCTACATCCGACACCATTACTTCATTAAATTCTATAATATTGTCATTCTTTTCTTGTAGTTTTTTCTTTCCTAGTTCAATCGCTTTACCTATTGCCTCTTCTTCTGTATATATTTCTTCTTTTATATTTACCTCATAGAGCTTTTCTTTAACAACCTTAATAGGTATATAATTATTTTCTATTAATGTTTGTGTTTTTGTTTTAAATTGTTTGTATTGTTTATAAGGAAATAATGATATTTTTTTATCAAAAAAATATAAAGAAATAACGTTTTTGCTCTTTCCAGTAACCGATTCTTCTTGATAATATAATGGATACTCGATAGTAGCTTCATACCATACTTCTCCATATACTACCCCTTGTGCTTTTGTATATATATTGGTCTGATCAGGCTTTACTAAAATACCACTTATAATAACTTCATCTTTTTTTACATATTGATTAATTGTCTTAATTTTCTCACCAGAAATTGCTTTTATATTTTTTATTATTGCATCTTTGGAAGCAACAATCGATTGATATTGATAACTTTTTTCTTGTACTTCTTTCTTTCGTTCTACTAATTTTACAATATATTTTGTTCCTGAGTTTTCTATTTCAACCCATTCTAAAGTATCTTTATTGTTATTTAATATGTTCTCTTCTACTTTTTCCAAATATTCATAATCTTTTTTTAATCTATATTTTTTAATATCGTAGTTTTCTAATTCTTTTTTTATTTTGGTAGATAATTCTTCATCATTTGATATTACATCTATTGAAAAAATAATGTTTGATAAAAAATATAAAAATATTAATGATAAAAAAATACTAATTATAATAATTAAATTTTTTTTTATTAACTCCAATAATTTTAACTTTCCATATTTTTTTAATATGAATATTTTGTAGGTTTTTGAATACGAATTAAGTAATTTATAATATTTATTATCTATTATTAAAATTACTTCGTTATGACTAAGTATGTTAATTTTCTTTACATTAACTTTCTTTGATACTAGCCATTTGATGTAATTATTAACATTTTTACCAGTGACTTTCACTTCAATATTATCATTCATATTGATTCCTTTCGTTTTTAATATTTCATTCATTAACAAACGAATAATTTATTTTTTAACTTATTTGAATGCTTTTTATGTCACCAATAATAAGAACTTCATTATCTATCATTTTTTGAATTGCTAAATTTTTACCTTCAATGGTAAAGATATTATGTCTATATTTTATTGTTACTTTAGTTAATGAAAAATCAATTATTTCATCATAATTTATTATATTTATTTGCTTGTTTTTTATTGTTATTTTATACTCATTATCATTCAAATAATCATCTAATTTATCCTTTAGTTTCATATTTTATTTTATGCCTGTTTCATCGAATAAATGATTAATTGGAATATTTAAAGCCTGTGATATGTTATATACAGTTTGAATAGAAAAATTTTTCACGCAATGTGGTCCTTCAATTCTTCTTATGTACGCGTATGAATAACCACTCTTTTTAGCCAATTCTCGTTGTGTCATTTTGTTGAGTTTGCGATATTTTTTAATATTTTTTGAAATTATTATATATATATCATATACTTCAGTTGAACATGTGTCATTATGATTATGCGGCAATATTATCATGCAATTTTTTTAATATTTTACTTTCCTTTCTAGATACTTCCATTTGATACATTCCTAATTTTTTACCAATCTCCCTTTGCGACAAATTATCATAAAATCTACCAATAATTATTTGTCTTTCTTCTTGAGGTAAATTTTTTAATTCCTCTTTTAAAGAATAATTTTCAATTCTTTCATCATAATATCCAAGTTTATCATACAATGTAAAAATTTTATCATCTTCGCTAACTATTTTATCTAAGCTTTCAACTGTTGATGTCGCTAGCAATACTTCTTCAATAACTGATTCATCAATTTCTAAATATAATGACATTTCATAAGTTGTTGGTTCTTTCATTAACTTTTGAGTTAGTATTTCTCTTGCTTTTAATATTTTTAAATATAATATTTGAGTTTTTTTATTTAATTTTATTGCTCTATATGTATTTACGTATTTAATTACTTCTCCCAAAATATATGGATAAGCGTATGATATAAACTTTGTGTTATATTCGGCTTTATAATTATGATAAGCTTCTATTAAACCCATTACTGCAACTTGATATAAATCTTCTATTTCAAAATAATTTTGATATTTACTTATTATTTTATATATTAATCCTTCGTGTTCAGCAATTAAATCGGTTATATTTTTCATAATAGTGGCTCCTTTTTATTATAAAACTTCTATTTCATCTTTAATATTTGGAATACTACTATCTACTAATTTATTTATAATGTTTGTTTTATCACATATTACAACATTACTTTTTGCATTTTGGGTTAAATAACATATTTCTAAAATACAATTCAGCCCATCTAAATCTATTTTATTTAAATAGTTTGTATTTAAAACAATATATCTAAATTTATTTTCAGTTATAATTTTTTTTATTTCATGTTCTTGCTTTAAATAGTTATCTTTATTCATATCTCCAATAAACCTAATAAAAAAAATACCTTTTCTAAATTCAAAATTGATTTTTAACATGTTTTTTTCCTTTCTAATAAAATTTAACATATATAGATTATTTTTAACATACTTTCGACAAAAGTAGCTAATTGTTTTAATCGACTTTTTTCTTCTTTTTTCTTATTGATTGAATCAATTGAAATAAAATTATTAGTAATAGTATAGTTATTATAATGTAAATTTTTTTAGGTGTTACTTTTTTAATGATTTCTTTTTCTATATAATTATTTTTTACTATTTCTTTTGGTTCAAATTCTTCATTCGATTTATCAATATCATCATTTTTTTGAATATAAATATACTCTTTAACGGGAACTACTTTTTGTTCTGTATTAGTTATTTTTATTATTTCTTTTGGTATTTCTCCATTATATTCAATAACAAAATTATTATAATCAGGCAGATATCCCTCGATATATTCATAGTAATTATCATCATAATACTTTTTGATGCTTTTATATCTATACGTTAAAATTTCTTTAGCACGGCATAAACCTCTCATTCCGTCATATTTTCTAAATGCGTTTTCTTCCTTTTTCTGTTGGGTGTATTCAGTTTTAAAAACCGTTTTATCATATATCCAGCTTTCATCTGGAATTAATAATTTTTCTTTTTCAATGTGCTTATATAATGCCATAATAGTAAACTTATAATCAAAAGATAAATAAATATCAAAAGTCTTTTCACTATCTACATAAAATATAAGATTTTGAACTTCATATGTTCTTTTTAAGTTTATTATAATTTCTTTTTCTGTTGCATTAATAATCTCATATGATATTTCTTTGGTATTTTCAAATATTCTAATATCATTTTCATAATTAAAACCAATTAACTTGACGTATTGGACATCTGTTACTTTCTTGTAAATATTTTCAGCAATCGCTTCTACGACATATTTTTCTTTAGGATAAGTGCAATATTTATAATCCCAATTACTATAATTTCCATAATTAACTTTTTCTTCTATTTCATAGTATCCATCTAAAACTTCTCCCTTTAAATAATACGTCTCATCTATTATTTCATTAATATACCATTTATATTTAATTTGAGAACTATCAGTTATATTTATTTTTTCATCAGCTTTTATTCTATTTAAAAAAATGTTTGAAAATATAAAAATAACAATAAATATCTTAACAATTTTATCGGTATTCATATCACTCTCCGTCCTTGGTTCTTCAAAAATTATATTCTTTTTAATTTATTTTTTTTACTTTTTTTGATAATAATTTATACAAAATTGTAATAAAAAACACCCAAAGTTAATTGGATGTTTATTTTCATTTGTTACTCTTTGTACAATTATATATTTAATTTAATATTATCTATGATATACAACTATTCTGTTCTAAGGGCTACTACAGGGTCTTTTTTACTTGCATATCTTGATGGTATTAATCCGGATATCACTGTTAAAATTATGCTAATTAAAACTAATATTATTGCAGAGTTCATTGGCAAGGTTGCGACATTATTTATTCCTGCTAAATTATTTATAATTATATTTATTGGAATATTTAGAAGCAAAGTTATTACAATTCCTAATGTTCCAGATATAAGCCCTATTATAAATGTTTCTGCATTAAATACTCGTGATATATCTTTTTTCCTTGCACCAATAGCTCTTAAAATACCTATTTCTTTTGTTCTTTCTAAAACAGATATATAAGTAATTACACCAATCATTATTGATGAGACAATCAATGAAATACTTACAAAAGCAATTAATACATAGCTAATAACATCAACTATTGTGGTAACACTACTCATTAAAATACCTATATAATCAGTATAGGAAATGATTTGCTCACTCTCTTCGTTATTTTCTTTTTCTTCATTATACTTTTCTATTAGATTAATTAAATCTTCTTTAGATTTAAAATCTTTAGGATATAGATTAATTTTACTTGGCGTTGATTCATCTACTATTCCCAAATTTGTTAGGCTCATTTGATATGTTGACGTTGCATCAAACGGGGTGTTTGTTAAAATGTTTGTTTCTGTATTTGCCAACTGCTCCTTGGCAATGTCAGTTTCTCTAATACTATCTATCACATATTTTGTTAGTTCTGATGTGTATCCTATTTCACCACTTGTTTGATTTGATGATTCATCATTTGGCTTAATAATTCCTACTACTTTTAGAGTTAGACCATTGTCTATTATGCTTTTCATATATTCTTCATCTTTAGATTTATCAATCCAGGTATTCCCCTCTTTTTGATAATAGTCTGTGTTTAAAATTAGTTTAAATTCGGTCTCAAGTAGTTCATCGTATGTATAACTTGTTTGAGTTGGTGCTTCTACAGTTTGCCCTTGCATTATTTTAATCATCATGTCTGTTAATTCTTGTTGATCTTTTATACCAATACTGTATAATGTATAATCGCTTATTTCTCCATAACTATCAGCAATTAATACGACTTCATCTTTGTTTTCTGGTAATCTACCAGCAAGAATGTCATATGTGCTATTAATTAATCTTTTGTTATCTGATAATTCCTTAAATACGTTTATGTAATTGGTCATCATAGATTGACTACTTGTAGTCATACTCGTTTGATTTTGAGTATATAAACTTAATGAACTTAAAACACTTGATGGATTTAGCTTGACTATTTTACTTGTGTCTTTACTATATATTTGTAAATCCAAATTGTATTTATATTTTATATCATTTGTATATTTTTCAAATTCATCTAAATTCTCTTCAATATATTTTTTAAATTCTGTTAAGTCATTTGTTTTTATCTGACTCGACATTGATTCAATTAATCCAAGCATCAGGTCATTTGAATATATTTTATCATCATTATGTTCTTCTCTTTTATTTTGATTTGCTAAATCAGTCATCAGATCGGTTATATCTGCCATAGCTGTTTCTATTGATAAAGGATAACTCGTTAAGGTGTCTTCCTGAACCCTTTTAATATAATTATTTACTCCGGTCGATAGTGATAAAATCAATGATATTCCTATTATTCCTATGCTTCCTGCAAAAGCAGTCAATATTGTTCGCCATTTTTTTGTCAATAAATTATTGAAACTTAGTGATAAGGCGGTTTTAAAATTCATACTAGTTTTAGTTGTGTTCTTTTTTCTAATTATTTCAGCTTGTTTAGTGTTTTCTTTACCATCATAGGCATCAGTATCATTTATAATTTTACCATCTTTAATACTGACAATTCTAGTTGAATATTCTTCTGCTAATTCTTGGTTGTGAGTTACCATTATAACTAACTTTTCATTAGATATCTCTTTAAGAATTTTCATAATTTCTTTACTAGTTTCCGTATCTAATGCTCCGGTTGGTTCATCTGCTAACAAAATATCTGGATTATTCACTAATGCACGGGCAATAGCTACTCTTTGCATTTGACCGCCAGATAGTTGATTTGGTTTTTTATTGATATGCTCTTTCAACCCAACTCTTATTAAGGCTTCAGTCGCCCTTTTTTTCCTTTCTGTTTTAGATACTCCTGACAATGTTAATGCTAATTCTACATTTGATAATACTGTTTGATGTGATATTAAATTATAACTTTGAAAGACGAAACCAACACGATGATTTCTAAAGGTATCCCAGTCTTTATCCTTAAACTTTTTAGTAGATAATTCATTAATAATTAAATCTCCACTAGTATATTTATCAAGCCCTCCAATGATATTTAATAAAGTGGTTTTTCCACTTCCTGAGGGACCCAAGATAGATACAAATTCATGACTTCTAAAATTAATTGTTATACCATTTAAGGCATTTTGCTTAAATGTTCCTACTTCATATACTTTAGTAATCTTTTTTAGTTCTAGCATCTTATTTCCTCTTTTCCTTTTAAATAATAATATCAAATTTTTTATTCATTTTCAATTATATTATGTTAAATAAGATAATTTCACATAATTTATTTTTATGATATTTTTAGTAAATTATTCAAAAAAAAATTAGTCAAACTAATTTTTTATAAAAAAGATATAAATATACATAATACAAAGAATGTAAATCCTAAGATAAATGTCAATCTACTTATAAAAAGTTCTATTCCGCGTTCTTTTCTATTTTGAAATAATTCTGATGTACCACCTTGAATTATATTAGCACTTTCCGCTTTACCACTTTGTAATAGAACGATAGCAATTAATAATATTGATACAATTACTGTAGCTGTTTCCATAATTCCTCCTTTATCTAATAAATAATTTAATTAGTATTGTATTCCCCATACAACTATATATTTTGATTTTTTGCCACATACGGGACAAGTTTCTTGCGTATTTTCTTCGACAATACAACGTGATTTTAACCCTTTTATTTCTTTCATTTTTAATTCACATTCTGTATTTCCACACCATGGTGCATAGATAAACCCTGGTTGCGTGTCCATTATTTTTTCTATTTCTTTTAATGTTTTAACATGATATGTCATTTTTTCTTTTCTTAATTTGGCTTTTTGATATAAATTATTTTGAATATCATCTAGCATTTTATTTATATGGCTTGTTATATCTTGATCTAGTGATAAGTGATTTTTTTCTAAAGTATCTCTTCTTGTTATTGTTATTTTATTTTCTTGTAATTCTCTTTTTCCTATCTCTATTCTAATTGGTATTCCATTTACTTCAGCTTCGGCCAATTTATATCCAAATGTTTTATCTGTCTCATCAATTGTCGTAAAAATATTTGCATTACTTAACTCATTTTTTATTTTATCAGCAAGAATACTTGTTTGTTCATCATTAGTTGCTTTGATGATAATTACTTGAATTGGTGCTATTTTAGGTGGTAATACCAATCCTCTATCATCACCATGAACCATTATAATGGCGCCAATCATTCTATTTGATGTTCCCCACGATGTTTGATATGCATAATCAAAAGTATTGTCTTTTGTAACAAATTTTATATCATAAGCTTTGGAGAACCTTTGCCCAAAATAGTGGCTCGTCCCAGATTGTAATGAAACACCATTATACATTAATGCTTCAATTGTTAAAGTATACTCTGCACCAGCAAACTTTTCTTTTTCAGTTTTCCTTCCACACAAAACAGGTATTGCTAAATATTCTTCAAAAAAGTTTTTATATACATCTAACATTTTTTGGGTTTCTTCTTCAGCTTCTTCTTTTGTTGCATGAACTGTATGTCCTTCTTGCCAAAAGAATTCTCTTCCTCTTAAAAATGGTCTTGCTTCCTTTTCCCAACGCATCACATTACACCATTGATTATATTTTAATGGTAGATCTTTGTACGATCTAACAATTTCATGATAATAATCACTAAATAAGGTTTCACTTGTTGGTCTTATACATAGTCTTTCATCTAATTTTTTGTCGCCACCGTGAGTTACCCAAGCAACTTCTGGAGCAAATCCTTTTACTAATTCTCCCTCTTTTCTTAATAGTCCCTCAGGGATTAACATAGGCATTTGAATATTTCTATGGCCTGTTTCTTTAAATTTTTGATCCATTATACTCTGAATTCTTTCCCATATTGCTGTGCCATTTGGTTCATATATTATGCAACCTTTAACATTTGAATATCTTGCCAATTTAGCAGCCGTAACAACATCGGTATACCATTTAGCAAAATCAGTGTCTCTTTTTGTTATTGCTTTATTACCATTCATTTTTACACCTCACTGTATGAATTATATCATATTATTTTTAATATTTAAAGAAAATTTAATATTTTTCGTTGACAAACATATTATTTTAATATATAATTTATATTGCCGTGGGGAATTAGCTCAGTTGGCTAGAGCATCTGCCTTGCACGCAGAGGGTCAAGGGTTCGAGTCCCTCATTCTCCACCATTTCGGGAAGTGGCTCAACTTGGTAGAGCACTTGGTTTGGGACCAAGGGGTTGCAGGTTCAAATCCTGTCTTCCCGACCATTTAGTTTATTCAACTCTTCGGAGTTTTTTTTATTTATAGAAAATCCCAATTTTTAAAATTGGGATTTTTACTATATTATTTTTCTTTTTCATAATTGCAGACGGAACATTTTATTTTTTTGCCTTTTTTGACTAATATATTTTGGCAATTGGGACATCTTTCTTCAATTGGTTCATCCCAGCTTGCAAAATCACATTTAGGGTAATTACTGCAGCCATAAAATATTTTTCCTGTTCTAGTTTTCTTTTCTACTATTTTTCCATCACATTTTGGACAATTCATAATTTCTTTTAATTCAGCTTTTTCATTTTTTATATACTTGCATGTTGGGTAATTGGAGCATGCCGTAAAAGTACCATATTTACTTCTTTTAATTACCAATGGACTATTACATTTTGGACATAATTCCCCTGTTTCTTTAGGGGGATTTTTTTCCATTTTAGAAAAGGCATCTTCAACTTTTGGTTCAAATTCGTTGTAAAACCTTGATAATAATTTTACACTTTCTAATTTTCCTTCAGCTATTTTATCCAAATCGTCTTCCATTTCTTTAGTATAATCAACATTAATAATGTCTTTAAAGTATTCTTGTAATTTATCTGTAGTTTCAATTCCAATCTCGGTTGGTTGAAATTTCTTTTCAACTATTTTAACATATCCACGTTCTGATAAAATTCCTATGGTCGTAGCATATGTGGATGGTCTACCTATTCCTAGTGTTTCCATCTCTTTTATTAGTTTACTTTCTGTGTATCTTGATGGCGGTTTGGTAGTGTGCTTTGAGTAATTAATTTCTTTTGACTCTATTATCTTGTTTTCTGTAATATCTATATTAGGTAATACCTTATCATTATTTTCTTCATAATCGTTATATACTTTTAAATACCCATCAAATATAAGGATGCTTCCGTTTGCTTTAAATTGATAATTGTGGTTATCTAATATAATTGTGGTATTTTCAGTTTTTGCATCTTTCATTAATGATGCAAGTGCTCTTGAATATATCATTTTATATAGTTTATACTCATCATTTGTCAAATACTGTTTTATTTTTTCTGGTACTCTTAATATACTAGTAGGTCTAATTGCCTCGTGGGCGTCTTGAACATTTTCTGTTTTTTTGGATGTTTTGACATTCCCTACATAATTACTTCCATAATTATTTTTGATGTACTGTTTTGTTTCTTTGACAAACTCGTCTGATAATCTGATAGAGTCAGTTCTCATGTATGTAATTAAACCAACAGTTTCTTTTTCTAGAGTGATTCCTTCATATAATTTTTGAGCAAGCATCATCGTTTTTTTACTGTTGAAATTTAATTTAGTTGAAGCATCTTGTTGAAGGGTTGATGTTATATATGGTGGTTTGGCTTTTCTTTCTTTTTCTTTTTTCTCAATTGAAGATATTTCAAATTTTTTAGATAATTTACTTAATATTTCAGTAGCTTCTTTTTCAGTTTTAATTTCAATTTTTTTATTATTATAAGTATCTAGTTTAGCTTCAAATTCTTCAAACTGGGCATTTATTTCATAATAATCTTCTGGAATGAAAGCATTGATTTCTCTTTCTCTGTCAACAATTAACTTTAAAGCAACACTTTGGACACGCCCAGCAGACTTTCCTCCTGTTTTAGATTGCATTAATTTACTTAATCTAAAGCCAATAATTCGATCTAGCATTCTTCTAGTTTCTTGCGACTTAACTAAGTTAGTATCAATATCTCGTGCTTTTGCAAAGCTTGATAAAATAACATTTTTAGTAATTTCATTAAAAACTATTCTTTTATATTTATTTTCTGATAATTTTAATGTGTCAAATAGATGCCAAGAAATAGCTTCTCCCTCACGGTCTGGGTCGGTTGCTAAGTATACAAAGTCAGATTCTTTAACATCTTTTTTTAATTCGTTAACTAACTTTTTCTTTCCTTTTATTATTTCATAGTTAGGTTTAAAATTATTCTCAATATCTATTCCAAAACCATATTTACCGCTTGTTGATAGGTCTCTTATGTGACCTAGTGAAGATACTACTTTATATTCATTTCCTAAATATTTTTCTATCGTTTTACTTTTACTTGGGGATTCCACAATAACAAGTTTTTTTGTCATTTATTTCCGTCCTTTCCTACCAATTATATACAAAATAATTTTACTTTGTCAAACATTTTTTTATGCATGTTATTTTTTTTAATTTTATTCATATAATTTAATGAGGTAGAGACTGATGATTAATTTTATTGAGTATTTTTATAATATTAAGGTAGATAAAATTATTTATGAAAAGGGATATTATTCTTTTTCATATAAAAATAATCTATATAAATTATATATTTACAACGAAAATATGGATATTGATTCTTTATATAAAATTAATAAATCAATGTTAAACTCTACTTTGGTAAGTGAAATTATACTTAATAAAAATAATGAAATTATTAGTGTTAATAATAATATAGCTTATATTTTAATAAAAACATATGTAAATGTTAAAAAAAATATTTTATTAGAGGAGATCAATTTTATTTCTAATTCTTTAGAGGGAAAAAATATCAATATAAATTGGGGAAAATTATGGGAGGATAAAATTGACTATTTGGAGAATTTGATTGGTGAAAATGGTAAAAAATATCCTATTATGGTTGATAGCTTTAACTATTTTGTTGGGATGGCTGAAAATGCAATTAGTTATTACAATAGTATTGTTTTTGACTCAAATTATAAAATAACCATTTCACATAAAAAGATTAGATTAGATGATACTATTGAAGCATTATATAATCCTTTAAATATTATTTTTGATTTTAGGGTTAGAGATGTTGCTGAATATATAAAGTTTTCTTTTTTTAATAATAATACAAATATTTTTAATGAAATTAAGATATATTTTAAAAATAATTATTTATCTTTGACAGAGGTAAAGCTACTTGTCTCTAGATTATTATATCCTAGCTTTTATTTCGATATGTATGATGATATTATGATCGACGAAAAAGAAGAAAAAATTCTTACATTTATCTTGTCTAAATTAAATGATTATGAAATATATTTAAAAAAAGTAATTGAATTATTGGCAAAGAATTACGACATTGAAGAAATTATGTGGATAAAAAAAAATCATACTTAATTTTATGATTTTCTATTCTATATTTACTACTTTGATAACTTCTGGAATTTCGCTGACTAGGGCTGTTTCTATTCCGCTTTCCAAAGTGTGATCTGCTAGTGGACAACTAGTACATGCTCCGGTTAATTTTACATAAACAACGCCATTTTCATATTTTTGAAATTCAACATTTCCTCCATCATTTTGTAAATATGGTCTTATTTTATCCAAGACTTGATTAATTTTATTTTCAATTTCCATAATATCACCAAAATAAGTATAATATTTTTTTTCTTTTTTTGCAATTAGAAACTTTTATTTTCTTTTTATTAATGTTATAATACATTTGAAAAGAGGAATATTATGGATGATATAAAAATTAATGACATAATCGAAGTTACGGTTACGGGAATTCAAAAATATGGAGCTTTTGTTCTTATTAATAATAAATATGATGGGCTAATTCACATTTCTGAAATTTCTAGTGGTTATGTTAAAAATATAAATGATTACGTTAAGATTAAGGATAGAATATATGCTCAAGTAGTTGATATTGATAAAGAGAATAATAAATATAAATTAAGTATTAAAAACATTGACTATCGAAACAATGGTGAAATTATAAATAGTGGCAATTATTATACCAATGGATTTGAGCCGCTTAAAGAACATTTAGATTTATGGATTAATGAAAAAATTAAGGAAATTATGGATAAAATGTAAAAAAAGTGGTTGACATAGTTTTAATCTCGTGGTATATTATTAACTGTCAACGCAGTATTACTTTTATATGTTTATATTGTGGGCGATTAGCTCAGTTGGTTAGAGCACCTGCCTTACAAGCAGGGGGTCATAGGTTCGAGTCCTATATCGCCCACCATTATTTTGCCGAAATAGCTCAATTGGTAGAGCAACTGACTTGTAATCAGTAGGTTACGGGTTCAATTCCTGTTTTCGGCACCATCTTTTTTTGGAGGGATAGCGAAGTGGTCAAACGCGGCAGACTGTAAATCTGTTCCTTAGGGTTCCATGGTTCAAATCCATGTCCCTCCACCACTTGTTTTTGGTTAGATGATTAGTTATTGCCTCGTAGCCAAGCGGTAAGGCATCACACTTTGACTGTGACATTCGCTAGTTCGAGTCTAGCCGAGGCAACCAGGTTATGTTCCGTTAGCTCAGCAGGTAGAGCATTTGACTTTTAATCAAAGGGTCATGCGTTCAAATCGCATACGGGACACCATTTTGCATTGTACTCTTGAATGAGTTTTTATAAATAAAGAGATACTTCTACTTATATAGTTGAAGTTGTAAAATAAAAGTAGACACAAAAAAGATGTGTTTACTTTTTCTTTGGTATAATTTAATAAAGGAGATGAAAAAATGCAAGGAAGACCTAAAGGTGGAAAAAATAAATATTACTCAAAAGAAGAAAAATTGAAATATATAAAGCAAATGCTTGAAGGTAGAAGTTGTTGGGATATTGAACGTAAAGATGGAATTGGACACGCTATAACAAACAGATGGTTAAAAAATTATAATGATTTGGGCGAAGACGGTTTAGAAAATAAAAAGAAACCAGGTAATCCATTATGCAAGTATTCAAATAAGAAAACTTTAACAGATATTGAAAAACTTCAATATGAAAATATGAAATTAAAAATAGAGAATGAACGATTAAAAAAAGGATACCTTGTGAAAGGAGATGGTTCAGTTGTAGTGTTCAAGAAATAAAGCAAAAAGAATTTGAAATAGTTCAAATTCTAAGCGAAGAATATTCAATTAAAT
>CALVON010000017.1 GCA_944350315.1 uncultured Bacilli bacterium
AATTGTTTTAGGAACAATCATTGCCGTATAAGCCATTAATCTATTTACAGCACCCTCTAAAAATCTGATATCGTTTGGACAAGCATTGGCAATATATTCAATACTTTCTTCTTTAATTAAGTTAGCAATACTGGTATTTTCGATTTTTTTTCTTATAATTCGACATCTTAAATCAAAATCGGGTGGATAAATATCAACTGGTAGGCCCCACATAAATCGCGACCTTAATCTTTCTTCTAGTATTTTTAAATCTTCCGGTGAGCGGTCACTACTGATGATGATTTGTTTATTTGATTGATGTAGGTAATTGAATGTATTAAAGAATTCTTGCTGGGTTTTTTCAGCGCCAACTAAGTACTGAATATCATCTATTATTAAGACATCTACATTTCGATATTTGTTTTTAAAATCGTTTGCATATTCTACCGTATTTTTGGCATTATCGGGGTTAGCAATATTCGTGTATTCCGTCATAAATTCATCACAAGTGCAATATAGTACTTTACGATTAGAATTTTCAGTAATAAAATTGCCTATCGCATGCATTAAATGGGTTTTTCCAAGGCCACTTTTTCCATATATAAATAAAGGATTATGGATTCGCCCGGGAGCTTCGGCGACAGCCATCGCTGCTACTTTAGCAAGTCTATTGGTATCGCCGACAACAAAGTTATCAAAATTTAGGTTTGGATTTAAGTTTGTTTGAAAGTTATTGTTGGTAACTTGCGTGTTATTAACAACTTCGACTGGTGTTTCTTCAATATCACTTTCTAAAACAAATTCGATATCATAATTTATATTTGTTATATTAAATAAAGTTTTTTCTATTAGTGAGTAATAGTTGTCGCCCAACATTTTTTTTTGTATTTCCATGGGGACTTTAAATGTTATTTTATCATCGGTTAAATTAATTATTTCTAGGTCATTGAACCAAGCATGAAATGATGCTGGATTGATTTCTTTGTAGATATTATCTAGGAATAATTTTAATAGTTCTTCTTTTCCCAACTTTAACCTCACCCCACAGTCTGAACTTTTTACAAATTAATTGTATCGCATTTTTTTAGTAATTTAAAGTCTAAAATGACAATTTTTTTTATCCACATGTTATCAACAGGAATTAACCCTTATAATACCTTAAAATAAGTCATTTATCAACACTATCCACAAATTTTTTTAAAAAATTATTTTTTATTCACATTTTAGATTTTTAAGCTAATTGTGGATAATGTGGATAACTTCTTTTTTTGATACACAAGACACGGTTGGTACTGGGCTTTCTTTAATTTCTGTAATTGTTGATAACTTCATGTTTATTCACAATTAAAAGCAAAAGAGCTGTGGATAAAAAATAGAGCTTTATTCTTTTTTTAAATAGTGATGTGAATGAAAAGTTAATAATTTGTGGATTGGGTTTTTGACTTATTTTTTTGCTAAAAAACTTGACTAAATTAGAATAAAATATTATAATTAAACCACTTGAATTTTTAAGGAGGTGCTATTTATGAAAAGTACATATCAACCTAATAATCGTAAAAAAGCTAAAAAACATGGATTTTTTGCTAGAAAAGAAACTAATATTTTAAAGAACAGACGTAAAAAAGGTCGTAAAGTTTTATGTAAGTAGCCACTTTTTGCAGTGGTATTTTTTTTCTTATTTTTAATTTGGAGTGATACTGATGAGAAAATTTGAAGTTGTTAAGAAGAATGATGAATTTAATGATATAATTAAATCAGGAAAGTATTTAAGAAATCATTTTTATAATATATATTATAAGGATGGAAATAGTGACTATCCGAAATTTGGATTAGCGGTTAGTAAGAAGTTTGGAACGGCTGTAGAAAGAAATAAAATTAAACGACAACTTCGAACTTTGATTGATCATAATAAAAACTTGTTTTCAAAACGTCATAATTATATTATAATGGTAAGAGGTGGAGTAAAAGATTTAACTTACCAAGAAATGGAGATACAATTGGTTCAGTTGTTAGAGAAAGGAAAGTTTAATGAAAAAAATTAAAATTGGAGTATTAGTATTACTGGTAGCTATGCTTACGGCTTGTGGTAATAGTAATTATATTGTTGATGATGAGGGAACTGTTGTAGAGTATGAAGCAACAGGACAGATTTTACAAAAAGATATTTTATGTAAGCCGGAAGATAAAGATTTAGATGAATTATATCAGGAGTATGGAGATCAAACAAAGATTCCGTATGAAGATTTACCTCTTTGTAGTGAATTTAGTTTATCTAGTAATAAGGCTGATGGAATTTGGGAAGGCATATTTGTTAAGCCTCTTGCTTTTCTAATTATGAAGCTTGGATATCTTATCAATAGTTTTGGCCTTTCAGTTATTTTAATTGGTCTTGCTATACGTTTAATATTGATGCCTATATCTCGTAAGACGATGAGACAATCAAGTAATATGAAGAAAGCTCAACCAGAAATAGCTAGAATAGAAAAGAAATATGCTGGTAAAAATGATAATGAGTCAATGCTTGCTAAGTCACAGGAAATGATGATGGTTTATAAAAAATATAATATTAGTCCTTTTGGTAGTTGCTTACTAGCATTTATTCAACTTCCTCTATTCTTTGCTTTCTTACAAGCGATTAATAGAACACCTGCGATATTTGAAGATACTTTCTTTGGACTTACTTTAGGTCAAACACCAATGAAAGGTTTGTTTGAATATCATCAGTGGGCTTATCTCATTATTATTGCTTTAATTATTTTAACAACTTATTTGTCATTTAGAAATTCTATGTCAACTACCCAAACAGGTAATCAAGATATGGAACGACAAATGCAATTTATCTTTAAATTTATGATTATTATGATTTCGGTTGCTTCTTTATATTTATCAACTGCTATTGCGTTATATTGGATTGCAACAAATGGATTTGTAGTTCTTCAAAACTTTGTCTTTAAGAAAATTGATCAAAGGAATGAAGCGAAAGATCGGATAATTGTTCCTGTTAAAAATAAAAAGAAAGATAAAAAGGAAGCTAATAAGAAGAAAGGAAAATAGTCATGAATGTAGTAGTAAAAAGTGCTAAATTTAAAGAAGAAGCTTTAGAATTAGTTTTAAAGGAATTAAATGCAAGTGAAGAAGAAGTTGTCTATTCTTTTAAGGAAGTTAAGGGTGGTCTTTTTAAAGGTGTTACTTATGAATGTAGGGGATTTTTAAAGACAGATATTTTAACTGAACTTCAAGAGTATTTAAAAGGTATAATAACGGGTATGGGCTTAGAAGTATCTTTTGAAGTTAATACAAAAGATGGTGTAACAACAATAAAGATGTATACTTCGAATAATCCAATTATTATTGGTCATAATGGTCAAAATTTGGATGCGTTAACAACTATTGCTCGTCAATTTATTAAAAATATTACTTCTAATGGACCTAAAATACTTTTGGATGTTGAAGATTATAAGGATAGACAAGTAAAAAGATTAGAGCGACTTGCTAAGAATTTGGCTCGTGATGTTATAAAAACTAAAACAGATGTGGAAATGGATAATATGAATTCTTATGAAAGAAGAGTTGTTCATAATGCTTTATCTGATTTTAAAGGCGTTAAGACAGAAAGTGTTGGAGAAGAACCTAATAGACATGTTGTTATAAAATATGATAAATAAGTACCTTAGGGTGCTTTTTTTGTGCAACGAAAAACCTCAGTTTTTGATGTGAATCCTGTTTGATAGACATCATAAAAAAACTTCTCATAATAAAGTCAAGTATTTTCTGCAAAATTTTTAACTTTATTTTTATTTTCTAGATTTTTAAATTTTAGATAAAAAATTATCTGATTTTATTAGGCAACTATTTGTAAAACGTGTTGACAACTTTTAATATTAGTGATAAATTAATTACTAATATTTGAAGAGGTGAAATTATGAGTGTGAGTTTTAAAGGAAAATACAATATTAAATCTATTATGATGATTACAGTATTTTCTTTCCTCATGCTCTTTATTTTAAATGACGTTGGTGCTAGGGCGATTTATCGCTAAATTTTTTAATTGTTAGAAAGTTGGTAATAATTGTGGAAGAAAAATTTAAAACGAAGAGTGAATATTTGGATTTTGTTGAACAAAAATTTAAAGATTGTTTTAGTAGTAAAGACTATATTGAAGAACAACCTGTAAATATAACATCTCAAGTTGATAAAACTGTTGATTTTATAGGCTCTAAAATTTCGCCATTAAAAAAATATGTTTTAACAGAAGATTTTGGTGAGAATGGAAGATTTTTGATTCAAAACAGTATGAAATTAAAATCATTACGGTATTTGAAAGAAACTACACCACAAAAATTTGGCTCTTATTATAAATGTATGGGAACACTTTCAAAGCCTGATTTGGAAAAAGTTGTATTTGATATGTTTGAATATTTAACTTATGAAAAATATTTAGGTATAGATTTAGATGATATATGTATAAAGATTTGTTCCAAAGATGATGATTTAATGGGAGCTATAAGAAATGTTGATAGTAGAATAAATCGCGAAGTTGACAAAACTAGTATTGAACATTATAGACATAAATATGGTATGTCTAAAGAAAATATAACGGGTAGAGATTTTAATATTGGAATTCGAAAAAAAGGTACTAATGATTATTTTAGTTGTGGTACTTTTGTATTAATGGAATCTCCTGATAAAAAAATAGCAATAGATATGGGAATAGGTAATTGTTCTTTATCTATGTGCAAATTTGGTGTTGATTCAACTGTGCAAAGTTCACGAATGGCAGATTTAATTAATATAGATTCAATTGAAAAAGAAAAATTTGCTGATTCTTTAATTGCTGTCTCTACATTATTAAAAGAGGATATAATAAATCATCCTTCTAAACATTTTAGAAAAAAATTTAGACTGTATTTTAATGCATTATCTTATTGGAGTGAAAAGTTAAATATTACTGAAGAAGAAATATTAATTTATGCGTTGGACTATTTAAATTTAGAATATAAAGAAAATTTTTCATATACTGATGAAAGATTTGCTAAAATTTTAACATTACATAAATAGTAGGAGGTTAGAGTATGAAGAAAGTTAATATTTTTGAAAATCCAGAATTTTATCGAAAAATGATATTGAAATATAATAGTTTACTAAAGTATGATATAGATAAATGTAATGGTAAATCATTGATATGTGTATTTTTTACATCATATTGTGGTGTTGGTTGTCCTTTTTGCTTTTTTCATTCTCCAAGTTTAAAGAAAGAAAATAACTTATTAGAAGAATTAGAAAATCATTTTTCAAGAGATGGAATAGAAAAATTTATTTCATTTGCAAATGAATCTAATGTTGGCTATTTACAAATTTCTGGTGGTGGAGAGCCTTTTTTAGAAAAAAATGCAATTATAGAATGCTTGAAAAGAGTAGAAGCTGATAGAATTATACTTGTAACAAGTGGCTCTTGGGCATTTGATAAAGTGAAAGCAGAAGAGTATATTGATGATTTGTATGATGCTTTTAATGAACGAAAAAGTAAAGCTAGGGTAACTATTAGACTTAGCGTTAGTGATTATCATAATATAAAATTAAAAGGAAAACCGGTTGTAAATTTAATAAAAATTTTTGATGATAAATATAAGAATGATAAAAATTTTACTTTACAATTAAAAACTTTTGAAAATGATAATTCTCTTGTAAATTTATTAAATGAGTACTTTCCAGGATTTAAGCTAAATATTGTAGAAGATAATGGTTCAGACGATTTCAATCACATCAAGATTATGCCTTGGAAGTATGTGTTAACTTTAAAATCTGGGTTTAAGATTATTGTAGGAAAATCTAGAATTTTTAATTCTAATTTGCGTCCTAATTTATATGATAAAGAGGAAATAAGGAAAAGTGAAAAGATATATGATACTGATTTAGAGTTATCTCAGAAAAATAATTCATCTATTGTTTATAATAGTAATGGTATTAATGGAATTGATTGGATTGTAGAGTATAATGGTAATGTGTGTACTTGGCAAAATAGAGTTCAAGATAATTTGTTAAATATATATGAAGATAATTATAATGATGTTTTGCGTAATACTTATAGTGATCCACTTACTTATTCTTATATAGATAAGGGAGCAAAATATAGGGAAAAAATAGTTAGTGAGGTGTCTCCTAAAACAGTTTCTTTAATGAAATCTGTTAATATTCGTGATTATGCAGGAACACAATTATTTTTGGATGAGAAAATAAGATTATACTATACAATAAGAGTAATACAAGATTATCTTTTGGAAGATAAAATAAATACCGATGTTTTAAATGAATTTCCTAAAGAGTTAATAAATGCAATTAAATCTAATTTAAAGGAGTTGAAATGTAATTATTTTAAATCAAATTATAGTATTTTAGAACAAGAGTTAAGTATTCCTGTAAATGCATTGGAACTTCACGATTTTTTAGAATTAGTAAAATTAGGACATTTTGAAATTTCTGATGATAAGGTACAAAAGGCTATTAAGTATTATAATTTTATTTCCAATAGTAATATTAATAGTATTGATGAAATCAAATGTTCTAGTGATTTAGAAATTGAAAAAAGACTGACAAAAAGAATGATGGAAAGGAAAAAGATTAAATCTGAAGAGGCACCTATATATTACTATTTATGTAGGCATGGTGAAACAAATTGGAATGTTGAAAAGCGAATTAAAGGACAGTTAGAAACTATTGATACAGAATTCACTGAGCGTGGTATTAAACAGATTGAAACTCTTGCAACTTTTATTGAATCTAATAATGTTCAAGCTATTTTTTCTTCTGATTTGAGTAGAACTGTGGAAACTGCTAGAATAGTAAATAACAAAATTAATGTTCCTTTATATTTCTATAATAAATTTAGAGGGTTAAACATGGGAGACTTTCAAGGTAAATCTATTGATTGTTTTTTAAATGATGACTATGTGAAAGAATGCTTTAAAGATTATAATTTAGTTATACCTGGTGGCGAAAGTATAAATCAATTAATATCTAGATTTAAAGATGGTATGGATATTATAAGAAATAAGTATAATTATGATAGAGTTTCTATTATTTCTCATGGTGCTGCAATTAGTAATATTAAATCATCAATAAGTGGAGATAAATATGAAAATATTGATTATTGTGTTTTGAAATATTATAATAATAATTATGAAATAGTTGAGTATGGAAACTACAATTAAAGTTGAAAAGAGGATAGCTATGGTTTTATTTTTGACTAGTAACATTGGTGGAATAAAAAAGGAAAATGGGCAAAAAATACCTGTAGAGTTTTATTCTAAAAATCAATTTTTGTTAAATATGAAAAAAAGTTTAAAAAATAATAAAAAGTTTGTGTTAATTGCAAGTAATCCGTTTAATTTCGAACAAAACGATAAATTTTTAGAAATGGATATAGAAGCATTAAAATTATCTAATTTATCTTTTGATGAATGCTTAATATTAGATAATAGAAACAAAACTAAAGTTTCTGAAGTTTTAAAGGATAGTTCATTGATATTTTTGTGTGGGGGAAATACATATATTCAAAATCAATTTTTTAATGAGATTGATTTAAAAAACTATATTAAAGATTTGGATTCTACTATCGTTGGTATTAGTGCAGGTGCTATTAATTCTGCGGATATTGTATTTAATAGTCCAGAAGAAGATAATGATTTATCTAATCCATATATATTGGTGGGATTAGGTTTGACTGAATTTAATATAGAGCCTCATTTTGATATACATAATGATAATATACTTCAAATGAAATCAATTTTAGATGAGTCTTATAAAAGAGTAATTTATGGATTACCAGACGGCTCTTATATTGTGGGTAACAAAGTATATGGTAGGTGTTATAAAATTTATCAAGGTAATATTGAAATAATATGTAATGATAATGAGTGTTTTTTACTTGAGTAGAAATTTATTAATAACTTAATTGTGCATTTGTCATAAAATATCTTAGAGGAGGATGTTTTATGGCTAAAAAGGTTGTTATTGATCCTGGTCATGGAGGAGAAGATCCTGGAACTAGTGCTAATGGAATTGTTGAAAAAGATTATACTTTGTTAATTAGTCAATATATGGCTGATCGTTTAACGGAACTAGGAATAGAAAATGCTTTAACTAGGGATAGTGATGTTACACTTGATTCAACGACAAGACCTAAGACTGCTCAAAGTTTATTTGGTACGGGTAGTGATGTTATTTTGGTATCTAATCATATTAACGCTGGTGGTGGAGATGGAGCAGAAATAATTTATGCTTTAAGAAATAGTGATACTTTATCTAGTAAGATAGCTAGTGAATTTATTAAGTCTGGACAAAATGTAAGAAAGTATTATCAAAGAAGACTTCCTAGTAATTCTAGTAAAGATTATTATTACATTTTAAGAGAAACACCTAATAATGAATCTATTATTGTGGAATATGGCTTTGCTGATTCAACAGGTGATGATGTCAATCAAATTAAAAATAATTATAAAGAACTTGCTGAGGCAGTTGTAAGGGCTCTTGCTAATTATATTGGTGTAGCTTATACAGCTCCAGCAGGAAGTGGTGGTAATTATTATACGGTTAAAGCTGGAGATACTTTATATGGAATTGCAAGAAATTATGGTATTAGTGTTGATGAACTTAAAGCTGCTAATAATTTAACAAGTAATACTCTTACGATTGGAGAAGTATTAATTATTCCGGAAGTAGAGACACCAGAAACTCCTGATGAAAATATTTATATTGTTAAAAGTGGAGATACTCTTTATTCTATTGCCAATAAATATGGGATGAGTGTTAATGAACTTAAATCTTTAAATAATCTTACAAGTGATGTTTTATCTATTGGTCAGGAATTAATAGTTAGTGAAGGTAACGCAGCAACACTCGATACTTATACAGTTAAATCTGGTGATACTTTGTATAGTATTGCTAATAAATATGGTTTAACAGTAAATGAATTAAAGCAACTTAATAATTTAACTAGTGATATTTTAAGTATTGGACAAGTGTTAAATATTAGTAATAGTGTATCATCTCCTAACCCATCTAATACTTATGCAGTTAAAAGTGGAGACTCTTTATATAGTATTGCTAAAAAGTATGGTATAACGGTAGATGCTTTAAAAAGTGCTAATGGAAAAACTTCTAATTTACTTTCTATTGGAGAAATATTAGTTATACCAACTACAACAGCGACTACTAGAACTTACACTGTTAAATCTGGTGATAGTTTGTGGAAAATAGCTACTAATTATGGGGTTAGTGTGAATGCTTTAAAGCAAGCGAATGGCCTTACAAGTGATCTTTTATCAATAGGTCAAGTACTTGTAATTCCTTAGTTTTAAGAAGTACTCTTGAGATTATTTTTGAAAAAATATTAATTGATAATTTTTTGTTTATAAAAATTAAAAGTAAAAAATTCTTGTTAATCTATTCGAAATATGATATATTGAATATGTAAGTGTTATCTACTTAGTGGATAACGCCTGCATTGTAGCAAACGTTATGCCTTTTGGCTAACGTCTTTTCTTTTGCTCATCTCTAATAATAGAGATAAGTAAAATTATTATAATCAGTAATAATCTAGTATCACTCATTTACATCCCTCCTACTTTCATAAAACCCCCTGAATAAAATCCAAGTAGTTATTACTACTAATAAAAAGAAAGCAGGCGCTACCACCAGTTAGATAACAGCATCTATTATGAAACTTTGTCTATAAAAAAGCAAGAGAAAGCGTTTGACAAATACTGACATTTTCTGACATCTGTGTCGAAAATAAAAAAATACCTATTTATTAAGGTATTTAGGATGGTCTATTTTACCAAGTAAATAATCCGCAGAGATATTATATTTTTTACATATTTGGTATAAATAAGTTGTAGCAATAATATAATTCCCTTTTTCATATTTTGCTAACATAGAATTATCTACATTTAAAATATCCGCTAATTTAATTTGGGTAAGATTATTTTCTTTTCTGATCTCTTTTAATCGTTCACTAGATAATTTGATATTAATTTCATCTCTTAAGTTTTTATATTTTTTAATATTAGTAAATTCAAATATATAATCAATTGAGACATTAAAATAGTTACATAAAGTATTTAGATGTATTATCGGGATGGTTTGCTCTTCTTTTTCATACCTGCTATATAAACTATCAGATATTTTTAATAAATTAGATATTTCAATATTAGTTTTCCCATATCTATCTCTTAATTGATATAATTTTATACCATAGTTCACGTATATCACCATATACAATTTCTCATATCTACGTTTTTTTGACTATTTATTCGAATAAATATTCCAAAAAATATTGACTTTAGTATATTTAATATATATAATTATTGTAGAATTAAAGGTTCTTAACTAATATAACTTTTAGGTTTATCTGTTTTTCCTAATAGATAATCAGCGGAAATACCA
>CALVON010000018.1 GCA_944350315.1 uncultured Bacilli bacterium
TTTTACTTGATGAGAGTTTAAGTCAAATAAGTGGAGAAGAATTATTAAAAAAGTTTAAAAGTTTTCGTAATTTTAATATACCAGTAATATTACTTAGTAAAGATAATAAGTATGAGTATAATGAAGAATATATAAAAATGGGATTTAATGACATATTGATAAAACCATTAAAAAAAGATGAATTAATTAAAATTATTAATAATTATATTAAGGAAAACAGATTATAAAAAATATGATATGTGCATTTTTTATAGATTTTTATGTAAAATAATTAATAATATTGTTTGTTACATTTCACAATTATGATAAAATAATATCAAGTTTAATTGATATCTAAATTTTTTAATTATGGTTTAATGCAAAAAAATGTATTAATATTTTAGTGAAAATAGACAAATTGAGTGGGGAGAAGTAGAAGCATGGAAAAAGTAATAATAAATGAAAGTAAAAGAAGTAAACTTAATAGAGAGATTACTGGTGTTATTCAAAAAGATAAAATATGGGAACAGTGGTATGATCAAGAAATATTTGAAAAACAGTTTCCAAAGATGTCGCAAAAAGAATATTTATTTTCCGAGATTGGCGAAGAAAAAGATAGGGTAATAATAAACAACAGGGGGCTAATGAAAATCAATGTAAAACAATTTGAGCAAATGGTATTAAAATATGAAAAAGCATTTTCGGCAATGAAATTACAAAATGGTGATGTTATATGTACAATTGGCCTTACTACGCCAGAAATGCTTGCAATTAAATATTCAGCAACGTCACTAGGATTAATAACGTGTAATCTTAATTTTTTGGATGTTGGTATTGACGATGATGGTAAAAATAGATTATATCGACAATTAGAAAATATAGATCCAAAAATGATATTTACCTTAGATATTCTTGAATCAAAAGTGTTTTCTGTTATAAATGATAATAAATTTAGCCATGCAGTTAAGGTTTCAATGCCTCTTGAATATTCAACACCTAAAATCAATCCTGAAAGATTATTTGTATGTCTTAATGTTTTAAAAGAAAGAATTTTAGGTAGAAAAATAACTAATACTCTATCATTAAATGAGTTTTTATATTTAGGCTTGAAAATTGAAGAAGATGCAGTTGAAGAAATATATGAAGAAGGGCTACCTTGTAACATTTCGTTTACTAGTGGAACGACAGGAATTAACAAAGGAGTTTTGCTATCACATGATGCAAATAATGCACTAGCATTTCAACACAAAATTGGTAATTTTGGTTTTCAAAAAGGAGAAACAAATTTAGCTCTTGTTCCACCTTTTCTAGCATTTTGGGATGCGGATATTGTCCACACTGTAATGTCTTTAGGAGGAGAAGAACTATTAGAGCTAACACTGGATTATGATAAAATACCCAAATATTTTGAAAAATATGATGTAAATATTGGCGTATGGTCACAATATTTATGGAGTTCTTTATTAACATTACCAGAACAAAAGTTAAAGGAAATAAGTAAAAAGTTAAAGCATGTAATAGTGGGTGGAGAAAGATGTGAGATTAAGGCTGCTGAAGAATTCTATAAAAAAACAGGAATATATCAATGGACAGGTTTTGGCGCTACTGAAGTAAATACTGCTTTTAGTATGACCCATCCAAATTGTTTTAAAGTAGGAACAGCAGGAATTCCTTTACCATTTAATAACGTAAAGATAGTTGATGAGAATTTTAAAGATGTTACATATAATGTACCGGGAAGATTATTTATTACTGGTCCATGCTTAATGAATGGATATTATAATAGACCAGATTTAACAAAAAGTGTCATCTATCAAGATGAAGAAGGAACATCGTGGTATTATACAGGAGACTATGCGGTTTTAGATGATGATGGTTGTTTAACAGTAATTGATAGATATATTGAACCTATTGAAATTAAGACTAATGAACATGCTAAAAAAGTTAACATGTTAGATATAGTTGAAATTATAAAACAAAATGAAAACATAAAATATATAAAAATGACTAATATTGAGGATAAATTAGTACTGCATTTATCCTTGTATGAATCAGTTAATGCAAGTGAGCAAGAATTACTTGATAGTATAATAGCTACAATAAAAGATAAATTGTCCTATGAATGCTGGCCGGATTATATAAGTATCTATCCAGATTTACCACGAACTCCAGTAGGAAAGGTAGACTATAAGGAATTAGTAAAAATAGGAGAAGAAATTTATTTAAATGAAGGTGACAAAGAAAAACTTCATATTATTAGAAGAAAAGGAAAAATTTTGAAAAAGGTGAAATAATAAATAACATTTCACTTTTTTTATAAATATGATATAATTTGTATGGTGATAAAATGGAAAACGGCATATTTTTTTCAATTATAAGTTTTTTTTATTGTATGTTTGCAACAATATTGTTCTTTTCAAAAAAGAAAATTAAAAACAAAGAGACAATGATATATGGAATATTATTAATAGTAAATTTAATTGGGCTATTTATAGAAACTGTTCCCGCAACAATAGCAATTAGGCAAATAATTCCATGCCCTAAATCTATGACTGTGTTTTTTCTGAGATTAATCCTAATTTATTTAATTATTTGGCTTTCTTTATTTACATATTATGTAATTTCACTATCAATTATTGAAGCAAAAAAAAGAAAAAAAATAATACAAATAGGAGTACCAATAATCATTTGCAGTTGCATTGTAATTATGAATCTTCCATTATATTATTATATTAATAATGGTGCAGCCTATTCTTATGGTGCTGCGGCAAATTTTGTATATGCTATTTCTGCAATCTTCATTATAATATGTATTTTTTCACTTTCAAATAATATAAAAAAAGTAGGAATAAAGAAGTATTTTCCACTTATTACACTCTTATTTCTAGGATCATTAGTGATTATTATACAATATAATTATCCTGAATTAACATTAATGTTATCATTACATACTTTTGTATTATTAATTATGTATTTTACGATAGAAAATCCAGATACGAAGATGTTGAAAGAGATGCATGATGCAAAAGAAATATCTGATAATGCAAATGAGGAAAAAACATTATTTTTATATAATATGACGCAAGAAATTAGAAATACTACTAAAAATATTGACACACAAGCAGATACTATTTTAGATAGTCATTCACTAGATATTGATAAAGATAGTGCTAGAAATATTAAGGGAGAAACATCTAAATTTAGAACAATGACAAATGACATATTAGATGTATCAGCAATCGATGCTTCAAATATTAAAATATATAATAGCAAGTACGATTTAAAATTATTATTAAGATCATTAATTAGTAGTTATAATGATATATGTAAAAATAAGGTAGTTAATTTTAGGACAAATATTGAACATAATATTCCTAATATTTTATTTGGGGATTCAATTAACTTAAAAAAAGTAATTAGTTTACTACTTTCTTATAGTGTTGGTAATACTAATAAGGGATTCGTAGAATTTAATGTAAATACAATTATTAAAAATGATATATGTAGATTAGTTATTACAATAGAAGACTCTAGCATGGGAATTCGTAGTGATGAATTAGAAAGAGTTAAAATAGATAATAAAAATATTTCTCAAGCATATAAGATGTTAACAGTTATGAATGGAACAATGATACTAACATCTAACTATGGAATTGGGACAAAAATAAAAATAGTTCTTGATCAAAGAATAGATTTAGAAGACAAAGAAGAGAAAAAATATTATGAAGTATATAATGATAAAAAAATATTAGTAGTAGATGATAATGAATCAAGTATAAAAATAATAGAAAAACTTTTAAAAGGAACAGATATAGTAATAGAGTCAGTTTTAACAGGAAGAGAAGCTCTTGCAAAAATAA
>CALVON010000019.1 GCA_944350315.1 uncultured Bacilli bacterium
AACCTACTCCAACTCCAGAACCTACTCCAACTCCAGAACCTACTCCAACTCCAGAACCTACTCCAACTCCAGAACCTACTCCAACTCCAGAACCTACTCCAAATACTATAGGAAATGCTGGAAAAAGTTTAGAAGAATTGGCTAATGAAGTAATTTATGGTAAATATGGAAATGGTGCAGAAAGGAAAGATAAAATTGAAGCTTTGGGATATAATTATGAAGATGTTCAAAATAAGGTTAATGAATTGATAAATACGGGTTCAAGTAGAAGTATAAGTTCAGGAAACACTTCGAGTGTAGGGGAGACCACAAATTTGGGAACTACTTCAAATTTAGGAACAACTTCTAGTATGGAATCAACTTTAAGTTCAGAAGTAGCTACAAATTCAGTAGGAAATGCTGGAAAAAGTTTAGAAGAATTGGCTAATGAAGTAATTTATGGTAAATATGGAAATGGTGTAGAAAGAAAAACAAAAATTGAATCCCTAGGATACAACTATGAAGAAGTTCAAAATAAAGTTAATGAATTAATAAATAGTCGCTATTAAATAATTTAGAATGTAAAAAAGAGGATAAGGGTTATCTATTAAAATAATATAAAATATAGTATAATTTTTTGACAATAACGATATCTATTAGATACCCCTTAGACTTTTTAATAAAACTTCAGTATAATTTAACAAGATTTATAATTGTAAAGTAGAGGTGATAAATTGATTTATTTGGATTATAGCGCCGCTACACCAATAGACAATCAGATACTAGATTTATATGTTAAAGCATCCAAAGAATATATTGGTAATGTTAATTCCAAACATGCTCTAGGAGTTAAATCTAGAAAATTATTTGATGACGCTTCAATGAATATTGCACGTGAATTTAATTGTTATAGTAAAGAAATCATTTTTACTAGTGGTGCATCAGAAAGCAATACTACGGCTATTTTGGGAGTAGCAAAAACTTTTTCTAGTATAGGTAAACACATTATTACTTCTAAATTAGAGCATAAAAGTATCCTTGATTTAATGAATAATTTAAGCAAAAAAGGATATATAATTGATTATGTCAATCTTTTACCCAATGGACAAATTGATTTATTGGATTTAGAAAACAAAATTAGAAAAGATACTATTTTAATAAGTATTTGCGGAGTTAATTCAGAGGTAGGGTATTTCCAACCATTAAAAAATATAAGACAAATTATTAATAAAAAAAATTCTCGAATTGTTTTTCATAGTGATTTAACGCAAGCTTTAGGGAAAACAAAGATTGATTTAAGAGATGTTGACCTAGCTACATTTTCTTCTAACAAAATATATGGTCCACAGGGATGTGGTATTCTTTATAAGAGGAGGACTTTATCAATAGGCAAATTAATTTATGGAACAACATTTAATAGTCCCTTTAGAGGAGGTACACCAGCACTTCCATTAATTGTTGCTTTTTCAAAAGCCATTGAATTAGCTAATAAAAATCTTGATGAAAATATTGAGAAATGTAAATTTTTAAATAAAATGTTAATAAATGGTTTAACAAAATATCCAATAAAAATTAATTCAAATGAACTGTGTGTTCCTCAAATAGTTAATATTAGTCTTCTAAATATTAGCAATGATGAGTTTGTAAAAGAGTTATCAGATTATAAAATTTATGTATCAACAACTTCTGCTTGCTGTACATCAGATAGAGGTAGCATTGTTTTAAATGAAATTAACAATAATGATCAAAGAATATCACAAACATCAATTAGAATAAGCATATCCCATCTTACTACTGAAAAAGAGATAACTACATTTTTAAGTTATTTTAATATAATATGGAATAGATTAAATAAATAAACAAAAGGAGGATAAATTATGGCGTGTGACCATAATAAAGTTAAAATAGAAAAAATAGATGCTGATATTGAAGCCAATAAAAAAGAAATAGATAATCATCAAAATAATATAGATAAATGTGCTCAAATTATTAACAATCATAACAATTTTGTCACAGAATTAGACTGCGTTATACAAAATCTAGAGGACAATAATATTCAAACTGGTGTCCCATACGATGAAGGGAAAATGACTGTTTGCCGAGATCAAGCTCTAGAGACGATTGATGAATGTAACAATATACAAACGAAAAGTAATGAAGCCATTGAAGAGTTAAATGCAAAAAATGCAGCTCTGGCAGCAGAAAAAGAAAACTTACAAGGTGATTGCGAGATATGCAAGGCAGCGGCTCTAGCCGCAGCATCTTATAATACAAATAACAAAGATAGTGGGAAAAATAATTAGCATTATACATTAATTCAAAAATATAAACTGATAATTATTAGAATGTTTTACTGATTATATAATATTTAGTACGAGTAAGTAAAAAATACTATTATCGATTTTTATTATAAAAATAGCATTACAAAATTTTTATGATACAATGTAATTGAAAAAATTAATTTATTATTATATTTTAAAGTCTCTAAAATTAAAAGACGAAAATATAACTTTTTATAAAGTGTAAACTGAAAAAAGTAAAAAAAGTAAAAAAAATATCAAAAAAAGTATTGACAAATCATAAATAATGATATACAATAAAATTGCTTAGATAAATACAATATCGGTTATATATTATATACGGTTGTAAAGCAACAATATAGTTATAATTTATTATGGTATCGATTTTTAAATCTTTATTGTATAAATTGTATTATAGTATAATAGTAATTGAATTGTATAGCATGAATTCTTCTAAAAAAGTAGAAGTCTTATCTGCGCTAAGTATATACAATTGTTATTGAGAAAGAAAACTCAAAAGATAAGAAACTTAACTAAATACTGATAATATTTAGGAATGTTATAATTATCATATAAAAACTCATTTATGTAATGGTTAGAAATATTGTTAATTATAACGGTGAAGTTATTCACAAACTCGAATCAATTCGTTTTATCAGAACGATTGATTTTTGCTTTTTATAAGAATATATAAGTGCAGTAGTAATATTGACACTTATTTTATTTATATATATAATTAAAATAGGTGATAAGATGAAAAAAACAATTAAAGATTATCAGTATGAAGGAAAAAGAGTAATCGTGCGCTGTGATTTTAATGTGCCTATTAAAGATGACAAAATTACAGATGACACCAGGATTTTAGAAAGTTTAAAAACAATTAATTATCTAATAGAAAAAGATGCTAAAATAATTTTACTATCACATCTAGGAAAAATAAATTCCAAGGATGACATGAAAAAAAATACACTATATCCCGTATATCTAAAACTAAAAGAATTATTATCTACAAATATTTATTTTTGTGATCAAACAAGAGGAAGAAAACTAGAAGAAATGGTATCAAATTTAAAAAATAGAGAAATAGTTCTTGTTGAAAATACAAGATATGAAGATTATCCAGACAAACTAGAAAGTAACTGCGACAAACAGTTGTCAAAATATTGGGCAAGTCTAGGAGATATATTTATTAATGATGCTTATGCTACATCACACAGAAAACATGCTTCAAACGTCGGCATAGCTTCAATACTACCTAATGCAATTGGTTTTTTAATAGAAAAAGAAGTAATGGCACTTAATGGCATTATAGAAGAAAATACTCATCCATTCGTAATATTGATGGGTGGGAAAAAAATTAGTGATAAAACTTTGGTTATTGATAACTTAATTCAAAAATGCGATAAAATTTTACTTGGTGGAGGAATGTGTTTTACTTTTTTAAAGGCTAAAAATATTAATGTGGGCACATCAATAGTAGACGATGAAAATATGTCGTATTGTAAACGCCTTTTAGATCAATACTCCCAAAAAATAGTATTACCAGTTGATATAGTATTAAAAAACAAACAAATAAAAGATATAAATAACTTATCAAAAGATGACATTGGATGTGACATTGGCCCAGAAACAATAAAAATTTTTGAAAAAGAGTTAGTTTTAGCCAAGAGAGTAATAGTAAACGGACCAATGGGAATATTTGAAGAGCCACCATTCGATAAAGGAACTGCTGAAATATATAAAATCTTAAAAGAAAACAATATAAAAACCCTTGTAGGTGGAGGAGATTCAGTAGCATCAATAAACCTTTTAGGATATAAAAATAGTTTTTATCATATTTCTACTGGCGGTGGCGCTACACTTGAATATTTAAGTGGAAAACCAATGCCAGGAATAGAAATAATTGATGAGAAAGAGTAGTGAAAAGTTGAAAATAATTTTAAATCATAAAATGAATTTATTATACAAAGAATTAAACGAATATATTAAAAGGACAAACAAAATAAAAAAAGATATTATAATAGCACCTTCAAACATTTATCTATTAGAATTTATTAAATCATCAAAGCATCAAATATCTAGCCAAGATGTATGTTATATTGATGGTGGGGACAATACCGGAAAAGTCTCATGGAGACAAATTAAATCACTAGGAATTAAATATACCATAATAGGCCACAGTGAAAAAGGTGATAGTATACAATCTATTACCAAAAAAATAAAAAAATGTTTAGAAAATGATATAACTCCTATACTGTGCTTTGGTAATGAAAATAAAAAAGAACTGATAACTAATATTTTAGATAATATAGAAATATATGATAGCAGAATAATTTATGCCTATGAACCACTCTATAATATTGCAAGTACTGATTTAGATATTAAAGATATTGAGAAAAATATTAAAATAATAAAAAAATATTTAAATGAAAAAGGAATTGCTGATCCACAAATTGTATATGGCGGTGGCATTAATGAAAATAACATAAAAGAAATATATAACATAAAAGAAATTATAGGAATAATGATAGGCAGTAAATCAAGCGATATAGACGAATTAGAAAAAATATTATTAAATATTGATGAGAAGTAAAAAAATACTTCTCTTTTTCTTTAAATCGACAAAAGTAGACATTACAAATAACTATAATAAAATTATAAAGAAAGAAGGTAAATTAATGGAAAAAATAAGAATTTTAATGATCGATGATAATACTAGTTTAGTAGAAATGGTAAAAGAATATTTTAAAGATCATAAAAAAATTGAAGTAACATTAAGCTGTAAAGATGGAGAAGAAGGAATACAAACAATACTAAATAATAAAGACGAATATGATGTAATATTATTAGATTTAGTAATGCCTAAAAAAGATGGAATGTATGTTTTAGAAGAACTAAATAAAAGAAAAATTGAAAAAAACATAATTGTAGAAACGTCTTATAATGAGCCAAACGTAATAAGAAAGGTCTCTGAATATGGGGTAAATTACTACATATTAAAACCCTTTGATTTAGTCGATTTAGAAAATAGAATAATAGAAATATTTAATAATATGAAAGGTAAAACAATAAATTTATATCACAGTAATTTACAAATATCAATTACCAAAATGTTACATGAGTTAGGAATGCCATCTCATATTAAAGGATATCAGTATATTAGAGAAGGAATTATTATGATATACAATAACCCAGGATTAATTGGTGGAATTACCAAAGAATTGTATCCTGAACTAGCCACAAAGTTTGATACAACCGTCTCACGTGTTGAAAGAGCAATTAGACATGCAATTGAGGTAAGTTGGAATAGAGGCAACTGGGATTATATGGAAGAAATCTTTGGCCATAGTGTAGATATTGATAAGGCAAAGCCAACAAACAGTGAATTTATAGTAACTGTAGCAGATAAACTTCGATTAGAATTAGCTAAGCAACCTGCTTAGCTTTTTACATGTAATTTTATAATAAAAAATTAAAAAAATTGTAAATCTTGACACATAAAAAGAAAACTGTTATTATTGAACTGTATAAGGAGGAATTGTGAAAAAAAATTATATTATTGCATTTATAATTTCAATCATTATTATTACCTTTATAATAATTGGCGGAATAGTTTGTTTGAAAGATAGAAATATTTCTAACAATATTAATCAAGAAGATGAAGAAGAAAAGCTTCAAGATAATGGAAGTGGCTATTTTATTAAATTCTCAAATGGCTCTAATCTTAAAGAAAAAGGTGATACCGTAACTTTTTATAAAGATACAGAAGAAATAAGTAAATATACCTGCAACAGTAATGAATGCTACCTTGGGAATCTTCTTGAAGGCGACCTTGCTAAAAATAAACACGTTTTAATTGCAAGCTGTGACAATTGTGATTATATTGAAACCTACGGAGGTATATCATTTCATAACGATACCATCGGTAAAATAGAGCTATATAATATTGAAACATCTGATATTATTATCTTTGATAATGTAAAAAATGCTACAAGTGCTGTAGACTTGGAGCTTATAACCAAAGATGATAATTCAAAATATCTTTTAAGTTTCGATGGTAAAATTAACCGTGAAGTAAAGTATGAATTAGAAATGGACTGTTATGAAGGTTGTAAAATAGATGATGAAACTATTAATTATGAAAACAATCTTCTAATAACTAAAGAGAATGACAAATATGGAATCGAAAAACTTGATAATGGTGAAACTATTATACCTAGAGAATATGATAATATAAAATTAACAAGTAATAATATAGATAATTTATACTATAGTAATGAATACTTTATTGGTACAATAGATGGAAAAAAGAATCTATACAGCATTAAAGATAACAAACAAATAACAAAAAATGGTTATGACGAAATATTTATGTTAAATGAAAACACTCTTTTTGTTTATCAAGAGAAGTATTTTAGTTTTATCGACTTAGACGAAAAACAACTAAATAACGATAAAATAAAAGTAGATAATTTATACGGGATTTTACCAAAGTCACCAAATGGGGTTAATTTTTCAAAAAATGGTGAAAATGAATTAACTATAATATTATATGATGGAACTAGTTCCCAAGACATAATTACCAGCGAATATATCTATAATTTAGAAAGTCATGAATTAAAAAAAGAAACTTAACACTTTAAAAATTCAAATAAAAAAAACGGGATTAATTCCGTTTTTTATTTGACTAAACTCTACTATAAAATTCAACAATTAATGACTCATTTATTTCAGCATTTAGTTCACTTCTTTGTGGATATCTTACATAAGTAGCTTGCTTTTTCTTCTCATCATAATTAATATAATCAACTCTAGATTTTACATTTGCTAAAGCAATTTCAATACCTTTATGATCTTTAGAATTTTCATTAATTGCAACCACATCACCTGGTTTAACCCTATATGATGGAATATCAACTTTTTTGTTGTTTACAGTAATATGTCCATGGTTAACAAGTTGTCTTGCACCTCTTCTAGTAGAAGCAAAACCAATTCTATAAACAATATTATCTAATCTACTTTCAAGTAAAATTAATAAATTTTCACCATGAACACCTTTCATCTTTGCAGATTCATTAACTAATCTTTCGAATTGCTTTTCAGAAATTCCATACATAAATCTAACTTTTTGCTTTTCATTTAATTGAACCGCATAGTTAGAAGGTTTTCTTTTTCTATCGCTTCCATGTTGTCCTGGACCATAAGGTCTTTTTAAGTCTTTACCATTTTCTAGTATTGAAAATCCAACTCTTCTTGCTTGCTTATTATTTGGGCCTGTATATCTTGCCATTTTTCATTTCCTCCTTTTTTTGGAGATATTTATCTATTTATAGGGTGTTTGTTTTGCTTTTCACTTATGCAGCCAATAAGCTACTAGTACATAACACATTAAAAATAAATAAATATTGCTGCCAAATTCATTAATATTATATATTTAATAATATTACCTGTCAAGAAAAATAATATATATTTTTAAAAATATACATTAAGAATTATGTATAATTTAGCAAATTATGGAAAAAAATGTAATTTAACAACAAATGCTTAAATTTTTATAAAACATATGATATAATCAAATTAGAAAGGATTTGATGTTATGAAATACAATATACGTGGTGATAAGCTTGTAGTAACTGACGCAATAAACAACTATGTTGAATCTAAACTTGATAAACTAAACAAATATTTTAAAGAAGACGATATTTTAGCAAATGTTTTACTAAGAGTAAGAGGAACTAGTCAAATAATTGAAGTAACTATTCCTACCGACAAATTTATTTTAAGAAGCGAAGAAGAAGACAAGGACTTATATGCAGCAATTGATTTAGTAGCAGATAAGCTAGAAAGACAAATAAGAAAAAATAAAACTAGATTAAATAGACAAAATATAGACAATAAATACAAAGATTTTAATTTTGATTATGAACTAACAGAAGATGAAGAAAGCAACGATAACGAAAAAATAGTAAAAAGAAAAAATATTGAAATGAAGCCTATGGATGAAGAAGAAGCAATATTAGAAATGAATTTATTAGGTCATTCATTCTTTGTATATAAGGATATGCACACCAATAATATATGTATTGTGTATAAGCGAAAAGATGGCAACTATGGACTAATTGAAACACAGTAATAAGCCTATTAAATAGGCTTTTAAATTGGAAACAAAAATAAACATATAAAATAAGTAATTAATCCTGAAATAATCATTTGCCAAATTCTTCCTATTAAAAAATAATGATATTTAATATCCGTATCGACAATTTGACTAATTACTTGCATATGAACAGATAATCCTCCAAAAGCTAAAAAACAACTCGCAATTACAGCTTTATAAACCATATTAATCGGTAACTTACTCAATTGCTCGATTCCTATTGTAATTTCAAAAATACCTTTTACTAACATAGAATTATATATATTAAAATCAAATAAATTAGTAAATATTGATGATAACATTAAAAAAATAGTTATAATACCACAAATCAAAAGAATAGTTTCAATACCTTTCTTAATAGCATTTACAAAAATTGATCCAAAATTACCAACAACCAGATAATTTATTTCATTTATGTTACTATGCTTAAATGTCTTTCTAAAAAAACAACCTAAAATAAAATTGCTTAAGTAATGAGAAATTAAGATAATTATTCCAACTTTTTCATTTCCAAAGAAAAAAAAACCGACAGTCGTTAAAATAAAAATAGGGTTTGAAAAATGAGAAAAGATAATAATATGATTAGCTTCATCTAAATCAATTACCCCTTTGTCATATAAAATTCTTGTATTTCTAGCATTAGAAGGAAATCCCGATATTATACTTAAAAAAAAGATAGTAAGCATATTATCAGAGATACCCCACAAACATTTAAAAAAACTTTTAATAGATTTTGGTATATACATTGTAATATTATAATTTATTAAAATATCTGATATAACAAAAAAAGGAAATAAAGCAGGAATCAAATTCTTGACCCAAATATTAAGAGCATATGTTATAGATGAATATATTAAACTTTTTTTAATCAATAATTCAATTAATACGAAACAACATAATACTATAACTAAAATATTAAATAATTTTTTCTTCATATTAAATAATATGAATATATAATAAATTTAATTATATAAAATAATAGGTGATTACATGAAAAAATTTCTAAAAGAAAATTTAAAATTTATAATTTTTATGATTATACTAATAACTGTTGTAAATATAGAATTACCATATTATATTGAAGCTCCTGGAGGAACTATTAACTTAACAAAGAGAATAGATGATAATTACGATAAAGAAAATGGTAGCTTAAATATGCTATATGTAACTGAATACAAAGGAAATATTGTAACCGTTTTATTAAGCAAAATAATTAAAAGTTGGGATTTGTATGAAATTAGTGAGCAACAAATATCGGATGAAGATGCAAAAGATATATACATAAGAAATAAAGTAATGCTAGAAAATTCCATTCAAAATGCCACTTTTGTAGCTTACAATTATGCCGATAAAACAATAGAAATTAAAGACACTCAAAATATAGTTATTGCGACAACTAAAGAAAATGGTATAGAAATCGGAGATATTATTAACAGCATTGATGAAATTCCTATAGAAAATAGTAGTACAATAAAAAATTATATTGAAAATTTATCAAAAGGTGATACTGTAACTTTAAATATAATTAGAGACGGAAAAGAAAAACAAGTAAATATAACTTTAGATGAAGATAAAGTAATTGGTGTTATGATTATTACTAATTATGTATATGAAACAGAAGATGAAATAGATATTGATTTCAAAAATGGTGAAGGGGGATCATCTGGAGGTTTAATATTGAGTCTAGGTATTTATAGCAAAATAACAGGTATTGATCTGCTAAAAGGAAGAAATATTGCAGGAACAGGAACCATTGATATTGACGGGAACGTTGGTGAAATAGATGGTATAAAATATAAAATAGCCGGAGCAGTCAAAAATAATATGGACGTTGTACTAGTATCTCCATACAACTATGAAGAAGCTAAAAAAGTTATTGACGAGAATAATTATAAAATTGAGTTAGTTTGCGTAAAAACATTTGAAGAAGCTATTGAGTATTTGACTAAATAGCTTTTTTTCATAATTAAGAATAAAGTACATATAATGTAATATGAAAAAAGAAAAAGAAGAGAAAATAATTAAATATTTAAGAAGTTTAATATTAAGAACATTAGCAGTAATTGTTTTATTTCTGATTTTAGCTATAATTACTAAAAGCAATAAAACATATAAAGATATAATTATAAAAAACATATACGAAGAAAATATATCGTTTACTAAAATCAAAAATTTATATACTAAATATTTAGGAGGAATAGAACCACTAGATAAAGTAATTGATAATGAAATGCCAGTCTTTAAAGAAGAACTAGAATATAGTAATATATCTATTTATCATGATGGAGCAAAATTGCAAGTTGCTAACAACTACTTAGTACCCATCCAGCAAGAAGGACTGGTTATATATATTGGTGAAAAAGAAAATTATGGAAATGTCGTTATTATAGAAGGTATTGATGGTATTGATATTTGGTATGGAAATATGGAAACTGTTTCTGTAAAACTTTATGATTATGTTGAAAAAAATACTTATTTAGGAACAACCTATGGTAATTATTTATACTTAGCCTACCAAAAAGACGGGGTATTCCAAAATTATCAAGAGTATCTAGAATGAAAATAGAATTTCACTATACATACATAATAATAGCCTTAAGTTTCATTATAACGGGCTATTTTTCAAATCTTATAGTATTTACTAGTATAATTATTATTCATGAATTAGGACACTATATAACTGCAAAATTGCATAGCATTGAAGTAAATAAAATAATAATTTATCCATATGGAGGACTAACACAAATAAATAGTCCCATAAATACTAAGATAAGTATTGACTTAAAAATAGCTATATCAGGAATTGTTTTTCAATTAATTTATTATTTCATTATATATATATTATATAAAAATAACATCATAAGAGAATATATATTTGAAGAATTTACAACATACAATTTTAGTATACTTTTCTTTAACATTCTTCCTATTCACCCATTAGATGGATCAAAAATACTTAACTTGTTCCTATCAAAAATGCTACCATATAAATTGACCCTAAAATTAAATATATTAGTATCATTAATAACCCTAATTATTATTTTCTATATAAATTACTACCAATTTAATTATACAACCATACTTATTATAACTATCATACTAGATAACATTGTTAAATATTATAAAGAAATAAATTATATCTTTAATAAATTTTTATTAGAAAGATATTTAAATAAAAAAATATATAAAAAAAACAAAACAATAAACAAAATAGAAAACATGTACAAAGAAAAATATCATTTAATTAAAAATAAAAATCATTACATTACAGAAAAACAGGCATTAAAAGATAGATTTTATAGAAAATAGTCAAAAATATTTGACTTAAATAACATAATATGCTAAAATTAAAAATGTTTTAAAGACCTCGAGTTGATTATGCTCAACCGCACAGAATTGGTATTAATATTAAGTGATTAGATCCACCATAATGGCGAGTCTTAAACAAAAAATATAAGGAGGTAAATATGAAAGCTATAATTGAAACAGGTGGAAAACAATATTATGTTTCTGAAGGGGATACTATCTATGTTGAAAAGTTAGATGTTGAAGCAGGAAAAAAAGTTGTTTTTGACAAAGTTTTAATGGCCAACGGTGTTTCTGGTAATCCATATTTAAAAGGAGTATCCGTAGAAGGCGAAGTAGTAAAGCAAGGAAAAGGAAAGAAGTTAACAATATTTACTTATGTTCCTAATAAAAAGTCTACTAGAAAGAAACAAGGACATCGTCAACCATATACAAAAGTTGAAATTAAAAAAATCAAATAAGGTGCTTTTATGATAAAAGTAAAAGTAGGGAAGGATATTATTTCCATTATTGGTCATGCTAACTATGATGAATATGGCAAAGATATTGTTTGTGCCGCAGTTAGTTCTGTTGTTATAACCTCAATTGAGGGTATCTCAAGTATAGACAATAAGGCAATAGACATAAACGAAAAAAATAATGAACTAAATATTATCATTAATAAACATGATGATATTACTAATAAGTTAATTTCTAATATGTTAAAATGCCTTAAAGAAATATCTAGTAAATATCCGAAAAATATTAAAATAATTAATAAGGAGGAATAAATATGTTAAAGTTCTTAGAATTTAATATACAATTATTTGCTCATAAAAAAGGACAATCTTCAACAAGTAATGGTAGAGATTCTGCTGGTAGAAGATTAGGAGCAAAGGCTGCTGATGGTGAATATATTACTGCTGGTTCTATAATTTATCGTCAAAGAGGAACAAAAATTCATCCTGGAACAAATGTAAGAATTGGAACTGATGATACTCTATATTCAACAATTTCAGGATATGTAAAATATGAACACAAAGGAAAAGATAAGAAAAAAGTAAGTGTTTATACTACAAAATAAATATAAAAAATCAAAAATATCATAATATATCTTGAAAAAAAATAATATTTATGATATTATTGATTTCGTAATGGACCCTTAGCTCAGTTGGTTAGAGCATCCGGCTCATAACCGGGCGGTCGTAGGTTCGAGTCCTACAGGGTCCACCATTAATTTGCGGGTGTGGCGGAATTGGCAGACGCACTAGACTTAGGATCTAGCGGTTTATCCATGGGGGTTCAAGTCCCTTCACCCGCACCATAGGAAAATTAGTCGAACTAATCGACTTTAAATATATGAGAGGTTAATTTCGGTTAACCTTTTTTATATGCTTGAAAGGAGTTGATTAGTTATGCAGATAATAAAGGAAAAATTAGATATCGATGATGAGTTAGAAAAATGAATCAAAAACATACTTAAATTTCTCAATATTAAATCTAAAATTATTAAAGGCAATATTATTCACATTCCCAAAACTAATATTGCTTATATAGAGCCATATAATTTAGAAATAAACAAGATAACATATCTTTTATTTAATGAATGTGAAAAGTTTATATTAATAAATTAGAAACTTATATTAAAAAGCATAAAAACTAGCCCTATTGACAAAGAAAAAATAAATGATAGAATATAAAATCAATAAATGAAATGCAGTATTTCTCATTTATTGGATTGGTGGGATTCTATGCATTGGAATAAACGATATATTAATGGAATTAATAACGATTGTTTAAGGATTCAAAGGTATTAGTTTAATGTTAGTACTTTTGACTCCTCTTTTTTATGGAAAAAGAATTTTATAATAAATATATGAAACATGAATTTCCTGGAATCTTAGGTCCTTTAAAAAAAGTAATAAAATACTATTCTTTAAATTATACCGATGCTTATAAATTAATAGAGCAATATAAAAAAGATAATAACCGCAAAAAAATGATACATTTACAAGAAAAAGAAGATTCATCAACAAAACTAGAAGAAAGAAAATATTATTATAAAGGTCCATCTAATGAAATTTATAAATATTCTACTGAACAAGAAGAACTAACAAGTAAAAAAAATAGATCTAAATAAGTAAAATTGTGAATTATAAACAAAAATAAATTTTTGACAAAATTATTTATTAAAAATATAATGTAAGTGGTGATCACATGAGAATATTGATTGTAGAAGATGAATTTAATTTAGCAGATGCTATTTCTTCAAGATTAAAAAAAGAAAATTATAGTGTAGATATTTCAACAGATGGAATAGAAGGATTGGATAATGCCTTAACAAACATATATGATCTAATTCTTTTAGATGTTATGTTACCTAGAAAAAATGGGTTTGATATTTTAAAGGAAATTAGAGATAATCATATTAATTCTAAAGTTATTATGATAACTGCAAAAAATCAAATTGATGACATTCTAAATGGGTTTGATTATGGTGCAGATGACTATTTAACTAAACCATTTCATTTGGAAGAATTAGTAGCTAGAATTAATGTTCAATTACGGAAAAACACAATTAATCAAAAAAATAATTACTTAGAGTTTGGAGATTTACAACTAGACACAAAAAATAATCAATTAATATGCCTTAAAACAAAAGAAAAAATAGAAATTTCTTATAAAGAATATCTTTTAATTGAATATTTTATTATTAATCAAAATCAAATTATTTCTAGAGAAAATTTGTATGATAAAATTTGGGGTTATGATAATAATATTGAATCTAATAATTTAGAAGCTTATCTTTCTTTCATTAGAAAGAAAATAAAAATAATTGGTTCTAATGTTAAAATTAAAGCTATTCGTGGATTAGGATATAAAATGGAAAAATAGTGAGGTGCATTAATGACAAAGTTAAAAAATAAAATATTTTTAATTTTAATAACAATGTTTACCATTTTTCTCTTAAGCATGATTATTATTTTTAATTACCAATCATATCAAAAAGAGTATGATACTGTAAAAAATAATATTATTAGAATTGAAAACATAACTGATGAATTAATATCATTTAATAATTCTAGTTTTGAAAAGCCATTGTTTATTAATCAAACAGTGTATGTAATTCTTTTTGATAATAAATATAATATAAAAGAAATTATCAGTTATAGTACAGAAACAATTGATGAACAAAAAATTATTTTATTAATTAATAATTATTTAAATAAAAATAATATGAATAATAAAATAGGCAATTTATATTTTAATAAATATATTTATTATTTAACTCAAAACAATAGTCTAATCATTGTTGATAATACTACGGTAAATCAAAAATTAATTTCATTGTTAGACACATCCTTTATAATATTTATATTGTTAGAATTTATTGCTATATATACCTCATTAAAATTAACTTCCTGGATAATTAAGCCAGTTAGAGAAAGCTTTGAAAAACAGAAACAATTTATATATGATGCTTCACATGAACTAAAAACGCCATTATCAGTTATTACGGCGAGCGCCGAAATGTTAGAAAATAATCCCCAAGAAATTAAATGGATAAATAACATAAAAAATGAGTCGGAAAGAATGAATAATTTAATTGTTCAAATGTTAGATTTAGCTAAAAGCGAAAATATAAATAAGCAACAAGAATATTCCATTAATAATTTATCGAAAATAACTGAAAAAGTCGTTTTAACATTTGAAAGTATTATTTATGAAAAAGGATTAAAAATAAAATATGAGATTGAAAAAGATATTAACTTTAAATGTGAATCTGAAGACATTAAAGAATTAATAAGTATTTTAATTGACAATGCTATTAAACACAGTTATAATTCTTCCAAGATAACTGTAAAACTATATAGAGAAAAAGATAATATTATTTTAGAAGTAAAAAATAGAGGAGATAGCATACCAAAAGAAGAACAAGAAAAAATATTTGAAAGATTTTATAGAATTGACAAATCCAGAAATAGAGATGAAAATCGTTATGGCTTGGGACTATCGATTGCAAAAAATATTGTCACTAATCATAACGGAAAAATTTTAGTAGACTCATTACATGGGTATACAACATTTAAAGTAATTTTTAAACAAAATTTAAAATAAGTCTATTTTTTAATCTTTATTTAATCTTTCTTAAATATAATTAAAATATAAATTAACAGAAAAAAGAAAAATAATGAAAGGAATGATAATTAAGATGGAAAAGAATAAAGGAAAAGAAGAAATTGAAACAGAAAAAAAAATATTATCAAAAAATGAAGGTAAAGAAGATATCGATGAAGAAAAAAATGTAATAAAAAGAAATAATAAAAAGAATAAAATATTAATAATAGCAGTAATATTAATAATTTTATTAGGTAGCAGTGCGCTACTAGTAATTTCTTATAGTAATAAAAATAATTTGTTTAATTTTAATAAAAATAAAGAAAAAATAGAATTACAGTATACAGAAACAAATGACACTGTAGAAGGAATATACATTACAGATGTATCTGGAATTGTTGAAAACGTTATGCCATCAATTGTCGCAATTACTAGTAAAACATTAGTGTCAACAGGAAAATATGGTCCTTTATACTTTGGCCAAAATCAATATAGTGAAGGTGCTGGTTCAGGAATTATTATTAGTAAATCAGATACAGAATTATTAATACTAACCAATAATCATGTTGTAGAAGGTGCTGAAGAACTGACTGTAACTTTTATTAATGACAAAAGTATTGATGCTACAATAAAAGGAACTTCTGAAAGGAAAGATATTGCTATAATATCAATAAAGTTAAATGATTTAGATGAAGATACTGCTAATGCTATTAAAATTGCTACAATCGGCAATAGTGATGAATTAAAAGTAGGAAATGGTGTAATTGCCATTGGAAATGCCCTTGGATATGGTCAATCAGTAACAACTGGTGTAGTAAGTGCTTTGCACCGAGAAGTAACTATTGATGATTATACTAACGAAATGATTCAGATTGATGCTGCTATTAATGGAGGAAATAGTGGTGGTGCCCTTTTAAACAGTAATGGTGAAGTAGTAGGTATTAACTCTGCTAAATATTCATCAAGTAGTAGTTCTGGTGCAAGCGTTGAGGGAATGGGATTTGCTATTCCCATAACAGATGTAGAAGAATTAATAACTGACTTAATTAATGGAGAAGAAGAACCTCAAGGAGCAACTCTAGGGGTTGAAGGATATATGATAGATGAAAGTTATAGCATGGTCTACAACATTCCAACTGGTTTTTATATTTCTAAAATAACCAATAATAGTGCCGCTGATAAAGCAGGATTATCAATTGGAAATATCATAACTAAAATAGATGGTGAAGAAGTTGAAAAATTTAGTGATCTAAGTAACGTTTTATATGAGAAAAAAGTAGGCGATACAATAACATTAACTATAAAATATATTAACGGTAAAGAATATTTAGAAAAAGATATAAAAGTTACATTATAAATTTATATAAAATGTCAATAATAATTATATACTTGCGTAATGTAAAAAATATTATATAATTATTATAAAGGCAGTGATATATGTGGAAAATTTTTATGAATGGATTATTAATTTAATAAATAATTTAGGTGAAGTAGGAATGATTATTAATTGCCTATTAATTGTTTTAGAATCCGTCATTCCTCCATTACCTCTTGCATTATTTATTACAATTTTATTTACCAATTATGGCCCAGTAATAGGATTTTTAATATCATGGATATTTACTGTTATCGGCTGTACAATATCTTTTTATCTATTTCAAACAGTACTAAAAAAATATGTTGATAAAAAAATTAGAAAATATGAATTTGCAGATAATTTTTTAAAAATTGTTGATAAAATAAAATTTTCCAATCTAGTATTATTAACAGCAATCCCATTTACTCCCGCTTTTGCAATTAACATTGTTTCAGGTATTTCAGAAATGAACATAAAAAAATTTTTACCAGCAATTTTAATAGGAAAAGTATTTATGATTGCTTTTTGGGGATATGTTGGAACTAATCTCATAGAATCAATTAAAAATCCCATTTCTTTAATAAAGGTAATTATTCTATTAATATTCGCATATATTGTAAGTAAAATTGTTAATAAAAAATTTAAATTAGATTAAAAACATTAATAATAAAAAACTTTTGATTCATAAATATTAATCTTTATTTATCAAAAGTTTTTTCAATTCCATAACATTCATTATGCTTATCATAAAATATAGGATTTTTACTAGGATAATATGTAAAATAGTAAAATACTACATAAATTAATATTACTAGTAGAATTCCAATAATTTTATTATTACTAATTGGTCGATAACACATTAATTTATATACAATGTACTGAATAAAAACAAAAATTAAAAATAATAAAGAAATAGATATAATTATGCTATGACCAATAAGCGCATCAATTGGTAAATATATAATAAGATAAGTAATTATTCCTAAAATAATTCCTATACTATAAGATAGAAGAAAATTATTACATTTAATTTCTTTTTTCTTATAATAAAAGTATTCAAAAATAGCAAATATTAATAGTGGTGTAGCAATTAATTTCATATGTTCCCAAATACTTTCATTAACAGGAAATAAAATACTAGTAAAAAAATTAGGAATAAGATCATAAACATAATGACTAATAAATGAAATTATAAAAATAACAAAAATTCCAATAATTTTAATCTTTTTCATATATTATATATTATGAAAAGCAAATATAAAAAATACTACTATTATATAAATAAGTATAACCAATTATACTAGTTTTTTTAATTATCTTATGATATAATTCAATTGATTTAAAAATTAATTATATCTAAAAATGTAAAAAAAGAAAGCAGGTGTAATTTATGTTTATAGATGAAGTAATAATGGAAGTAACTGCTGGAAGAGGCGGAGACGGATGTATGGCTTTTTTAAGAGAAAAATTTGTTCCTATGGGAGGACCAAATGGTGGCAATGGCGGTAAAGGAGCTAATATCGTTTTTAAAGCTGATGAAGGATTAAAGACACTAATTGATTTGCGATATTTAAAAAATGTTAAAGGAGATGCTGGACTAAACGGAGAAGGAAAAAATAAAAATGGTAAATCAGCTGAAGATAAAATTATCAAAGTTCCTGTAGGAACTACCATAAAGGATTTTGAAAATAATTTCATAATAGCAGATTTAACAAAGCATAATGAAGAAGTAGTAGTAGCATATGGCGGAAAAGGTGGAAGAGGCAATGTAACATTAGCTACTAGAAATAATCCTTGTCCCTCTTTTGCAGAAAGAGGTGAACCTGGCGAGACAAGAAAAATTAAAGTTGAACTAAGAATGCTTGCAGATGTTGGCTTAGTAGGTATGCCAAGTGTTGGCAAATCAACAATATTATCAATGATTACTAATGCTAACCCTAAAATTGCTTCATATCATTTTACAACTTTATCACCCAATTTAGGTGTAGTAACTACCAAAGAAAAGTTTAATTATGTTATCGCTGATTTACCAGGATTGATTGAAGGAGCCGGAGATGGAGCAGGACTAGGACACAAATTTCTAAAACACATAGAAAGAACCAAAATAATTGCCCATATAATTGATATGTCAGCTTCAGAAGGAAGAGATCCATACGAAGATTATTTAATTATTAGAAAAGAGTTAGAAAAATTTAGCCCTAAATTATTAAATAAAAAAGAAGTAATTATCGCAAACAAGATGGATTTACCAAGTGCTAGAGAAAATTTAATAAATTTTAAGAAAAAAATAAACCAAGAAGTATATGAAATATCTGCTATTAATAATCAAAATCTTGATACAATTATTAATGTTTTAGGAAAATTAGTAAAAGAAATTCCTAATGAGACATTATACGAAGAAGACGTCCAAGAAAGTCACGTACTATATAAATTTAAAGCAGAAAAACCATTTACTATTATTAAAGAAGATCATGTATTTATTATAAAAGGTGAAAAGGTAGAAAAAATATTTAAAATGATAAACTTTAACACTGAAGAAGCTATCTCAAGATTTGCTAAGAAATTAAGAAATATGGGTGTTGATGAAGAATTAGAAAAATTGGGAGTAGAAGAAGGCGACATAATTAGAATTCTTGACTATGAATTTGAATATACTAAATAAATAAAAAGTAAATAATATTTGTAAAAGAAATGTAAAATATTGACATAAAAACAAAAATATTATATTATAAACATAAGAAAAAAGGAGGAATATTATGCTAATATCGGCTGTAGCTTGTGAAAATTTAATGCCAATAATAAAACTTATTAAAAATGGAGTTATTCCTTTGATTCAAATAGGAATTCCTATAGTCTTAATTTTATTAGGAATGCTAGATTTAGGTAAAGCAGTAATGGCTTCAAAAGAAGATGAAATTAAATCAGCTCAAAAACTACTTATTAAAAGATGTATTTATGCTGTAGCAATCTTTTTTGTAGTTTTAATAGTTCAATTAGTATTTAGTCTAGTAGATAATAGTGGAGATTTAGGTCAAAATAGTTGGTATGATTGTTGGAAGCAAGCGTAGTATAAAAAACATAGTTAATTTAATAGAAAAAGTTCTATCTTTTTCTATTTTTTTATGTTATAATGTATACGTGATATTTTACTTTATTAAGGAGCGAACTTTATGAAATATAAAAAATATATATTTTTCTTATTAATTATAATGATTTTTGGTTGCAATAAAATATATGCCATCACTACCTGCAAGGAAGAAAATGCTTGTTATTACATTTCAGCAGAAAAAGATACTTTTATGTGTTACAACCCCACACAAGACAAAATTACAATATCACTTACGCCAGAAAATAATGGGAAGACAGATCCACTTATTAATAAAGATAAGAGTAAAACAGATGGAACTACAGGGATAGTAGTTAAGGCTGTTGGCAATGAATGCCCCAAATATCTTGTGTATAGGCACAAAGATCGTTTTGGGATTGATTCTGACGGAATTTGGGGATTTAACGACAAAAGTTCCGCAGAAAAATTTGCTAGCGCATCAAATAGTGTAAAAAAATTTTCAACATATGTAGCAAGTACGGAAACAGAGAACGGAGAAACAATTACTAAAGATGTCTATGATAGGCAATTAGTAGAAGCCTTATTTGGCGATATTGATTCGACGGAAATTGGCGAAATTGATATAAACGGCAATATTGATTGTAGTGAATTATTTGGATCAAAAGATGATCCAAATAGTATAAGATACATGATAAATGAAATATTGCAATATCCAAAAATAATAGTACCAATACTAGTTATATGTTTTGGTATATTGGATTTTGCAAAGGCAGTTATTGCTAGCAAAGAAGATGAAATGAAAAAAGCTCAAGCCACTTTTATAAAAAGAATTGTTATTGGTGTTGCATTCTTCTTTATTCCAGTAATTGTTGATATAATAATGGGATTAGCAAATATAGTATGGGAAGGGTTAGGATATACTTCTTGCAATATTTAAATAGGGAGTGATATAAATGTTTGATATTGAAGGAAACTTAAGAGTAGTTGCTGCAATGTTTTGTAAAGTAATATATGAGCTTATAGCACTTATATATGAACTTTTTATGGTAATTGCAAGAGTAAATATTTTATCTTCGGAAGAAATTGCTCCCATTTATCAAAGGGTAACAATGATATTAACAATAATAATGGTTTTTTATATAACTTTTGAATTTGTAAAATATGTTGTTCAACCTGATACAATAAATGATAAAGAAAAAGGTGCGGGGAATGTTGCTTTAAAAATGATAGTTGTAATACTATTGATTGCCTTTGTCCCTAAAATATTTACAATGGCTTATGATTTGCAAGGAAGAATAATCGATAATCAAGTTATTTCTAAAATAATAATAGGGAATACAAGTATAGATAGTAATGCAGGAACATATGGTAGAGAATTTTCTAAAGAAGTACTGGCAGTTTTTTATAAAGTGAATGAAGAAGTATGTGATGGATGTGTAGAAGCTGATATAGTTAAATACAATTTGGATAGGTTAGCTTCAAATGGTGATTTAAAATATCTAAAAACTAATTTAAAAGAGTATGAAAAAGTTAAAAACCCAGTAACAAATAAAAAAGAAGAGGTTCCCATCATTGATTTTGATGGAATATTAGCAATTATAGTTGGTTGCTTAATAATCTACATATTAGTTTTATACTGCATTGATGTTGGAACAAGATATGCTCAATTGATATTTTTACAAATAATATCTCCTATCGCTATTATAGGATATTTAACTCCTAAGAAAGATAATATGTTTACAAAGTGGGTAAAGCAGTGTACGACAACTTATATAGATTTATTTATAAGAATAGCAATAATATATTTTATTTTATTGCTATGCCGAGTGCTAGGAGATGCATATGGAAGTGGTAAGTTGTTTGAAGAATTAGGAGAAATATCAGTAGGGCTTAAAACATTTACATATATTGCTTTAATATTAGGGTTATTGGTATTTGCAAATAAAGCTCCAAAAATGCTACAGGAGTTATTCCCAAATAGTGGAGCGGCAGGAATTGGATATGGATTGAAAGGTTCAGAAAGAGTTGCACCAATGGCTGCTAGAACATTAGGTGCGGGACTTGGAGGACTAAATAGAATGGTCAGAAGTGGAATTTCAAGAGGAGTAAATACGCATAAAAGAAATGTTGAAAACGAAGATAAAAGGGCAACTAAAGGAGAGAGAAGAGAACATAGACAAGATAACCGAGCAGCTAATAGAGATTTAAAACAAAAAAGAAGAAATTTGAGAGCAGTAAGAAAAACCGGTGGTAATGTGCAAGCAGCAAGGGAGGAATTAAGGCGAGCAAGGGAAAATCAAGTAGAAGCACGAAGCAAAATAGCGGAAGATAAAAATACCCGAAAACGTAGTGTTGTTGGCGCAACACTAGCAGGTGCAGGACAAGGAGCATTGACAGGCGCGAGCGCTGGATTTGGAGCAGCAAAACTTGGGGATATAGGCAAGAAAATACAAGAGGGAAATAAAAAAGAATTAGAGGCAATAACAGCTAGAGAAAAATATTATGATGCTGGTGGTACTGGTGAATTGGCAAGAATGGGCACAAGAATTCAACAGTCAATGGGAATTCAAACCGATTCGCAAAGAACAGCAGAAGAAATTAAAAGAATGGATTCAGAAATCAAAGCTGGAGAAACTTTAATTTCAAATCAAAGAGCTTCAAAAAAATCTGTTGATAGTGCTGAAAACAGAGGAAAAGATAAAGCGAAAGCTGGAGAAATAAAAATATCAGCAGCTGGAGCAATAATAAAAACTGGAATTGGCACAGAAGTGGCAGCGATAAAACCTGGGGAAACTTTAAGCGACGTTGCGTTAAGATATAGTAAAGAAGCAGAAGTTGCAAAGTCTGCATTAGATGCAGCAGTTAAGTCAAATGCTTCACAATCGGTTATTGATGACTTAATTAAAAAATCGGCAGATGCAGATACTAGGGCAACAACAGTATTAAAGAATGTGTCTAGAGAAGCATTTACTAGATATTTACAAAACAAGGTTAATCCTAATGAAAAACCAGATGCAGTATTAATAAATCATATAGAAAATGTTAAAAATGATCTTAATGTTGCATTAAGAGATAAATCAACATTTGAAACATTAAAGAGGAGACTTGATTCAGCTAGATTTAATACATTAATAAAAGGAGAATATGAAAAATTTACATTTGATGATATAGATGAAATAAAGAACATATTACTTGATATTTCAAATGATAAAGAAAGAGAAATAAGTAGCATTAAAGATTACAAAACAAGAATTGAAACAAGTTCAATGTATGATGCTCAAAAAGCTAATGCAGATGGAGGCGGCAAAAAATAATTGATACAAACAAAAAGGAGTGTGATACTTAATGAATGGCAGTTTAGTTCCTGCAAATACTAAAAAATCATTACTAGTATTTGGAATGTTTAGACCACTTCCGGATTTATTGATACTAGGAAGTGGTATAGGAATAACCGTTATACTATTATTAATATTTGGAGATGCAAGTACATGGATTTTAATGTTATCTTGCATCCCAATGTTAATTGGATTAGTATTGGTATTACCAATTCCCAATTACCATAATACATTATGTGTAATTGAAAGTATTTTAGGATTTTATAATGGAAGAAGAAAATTTATATGGAGAGGTTGGTGCATGAAAGATGAGTACAAAGACAAGTAATTCAAAATATACTGAAGATTGGATACCCGTAAAAAATATAACAAATGGGATGATTGAATTAGATAATAAGTACAAGGTAACAGGAGTAAAAGTTATACCTAGAAATATTTTCATTTTAGACAATAATACGCGAAACAATTTAATAGCAATGCTAAAAACGTTTTATGACACTATAGATTTTGAATTTTGGTTAATATCTGCAGATAGGCCTGTTGACATATCAAATTATTTAGCTACATTACAAATTCAATATAATCAGGTTGGAGATCCAAGAATAAAAAAATTAATAAGTCAGGACATAGAAAAGGCAAATGATTTTATGAGAGATAATGTAACTGATACAGAATATTATATTTTATTTAAAGAAAAAAACGTGGATATTATTCAAAAAAGACTAAGAACTTTGATGCTTGGTTTATCAAATTGCGGAATAGACTCTGTTCAAACTTCAAATGCAGATTTAAGAACAATGCTAGAAAGCTTTTTAAATGGTGGAATGAAAACTGAAAATAAGGCGGTGTTACCTAGTGAACGTTAAATCTCAAATTGCCCCTAAAGGACTCCAATTTAATTCAAACGATTTTGTAATTAGTGATAAATATGCGACCGTATTAACTGTAATTTCTTATCCAAGAATAGTAAATGATGGATATTTGTCAGACTTAACCAATATTCCTGGTGTAAAAGTCTCAATAAAGCATATACCAGTTCCTTTTTCAATGCTAAGAAAAATGTTGGATAAAGAACTTGCTGACTTAAGAGCAAAATATCAACAAGAAAGAGATAATACCATTCTTGAAAGGATTCGCCAAGATATGGACTCTTTAGAAATGTTTATCCAGCAATTCACAGCTTCACAGTCTAGAACTTTTGATTTTCAGCTTCATATCATGATTACTGCAGATACTAAAGAAGAATTAGAAAATAAAAAAGTAAATTTAAAAACATACCTAGATTCCATGGAGTTAGTAGCAGTACCATTAAGATTTGAACAACAAAGAGTATTAAAATCAATGCTACCAATATTTGAAAAACAGCCAATTGAAGATAGAATTGGTACAATTATGCCATCACCAACAATAGCTACAATGTATCCGTTTATTTTTGATAGTTTGAAAGACGAAGGATTATCAACATTACTTGGAGTAGAATTTTCAGGTGGAGTAGTATTATTTAATCAATTTTTGTATCAAATAAGAAAAGAAAATAATCGAAATAATGCTAATATGATTATTTTAGGAGCATCTGGAAGCGGAAAATCAACAGCAGCCAAATTGATGATACGTAGTCACATAAGAAATAATTATCAACTTGTATGTGTAGATCCTGAAGGAGAACTTAGTGAAATGACAAAGAACTATGGTGGCGAAGTTATTGACTTAGGAAAAGGCGGGCAATATGGTATGATTAATCCACTTGAAATAGTAATGGATAGTGATGATAATGAGATATCTAGTCAAGGGTTAGGATATACTATACTTACATCTACACTTCAGACATTAAAAGCATTCATGAAATATTATTCGCCAAATATTGAGGAAGATGTATTGACACTTTTCGGGGAAATGGCTTTAGAGACGTACGCAAGATTTGGAATTGCCTATAATACTAATTTTTCCAATTATAAATCTAAGGATTTTCCAATTATGCAAGATGTTTATGTAACTGTTACTAGTAAATTGACATCTATGACTGAAAAGACTCATGAAAGAGATGTTTTAGAAAGACTTGAATTAAAACTTAGACCATTAGTAAAAGAATTACAATATTATTTTAATGGCCATACAACAATTGATACTTCAAACGACTATTTAGTATTTAATATTAAAGAAATTATGAATTCTGACGTAAATATTAGAAATGCTCTATTATTTAATGTTTTAAAATATGCTTGGAGTTTATGTTTAAATCCAAATAAAAATACTGTATTATCAGTAGATGAAGCCCATGTTTTACTAGGATCACAAAATGAATTAGGGGCCGAATTTTTGGCGCAAGTACAAAGAAGGGCAAGAAAATATAATACAGGTACCATTATAATAACGCAACAACCGTCAGACTTTGTTGCTAACAATATGATTATGCATGGTAAAGCTATATTTGATAATGCATCATATTATTTAGTGATGGGATTAAGAAAACAAGCTGCTGATGACTTAGCATTACTAATAGACCTAAATGATAATGAAAAAGAAAATATAAAGAGATATAATCAAGGAGAAGCACTATTTGTTTGTGGAAATAGAAGAATGCAAATAGATGTAACCTTAACTGATAGTGAACTTGAATCATTTGGAAGTGGCGGAGGACTTTAATAAAAATTAAATGAAATAAGGATGTGGTAATATTGGGGAAAAAGATAGACTTGAATCGAAAACGTAATAATTTAACTCATAAAAATAAAAATACACGTCCAAAAAATAATAACTATGAAGGCAATAATAGCGATTTGGATGGAGAAAATATTACTGATGAAGAACAAAACAAAATAAATGCACCCGCCACTAAAACTTCAAATGGATTATTTGGCATAAATGCAATAAACAATTCAGTATCAACAAAAAATAAAATTAAATTATTAACTAAAAATCCAGCTATTAAAGCAATAAAAACAAAACTGATATTAATTGGTATTGGGGTATCTTCGTTTGTTTTTATAATATTGTTCCTTATGGCAATGTTTGGTAATGAAACAGCACAAATTGCTACTGGTGGCTACTATGCTATGACGTGCCCCGAAGTAACGGTAATTTTTACTGACAAAGAAAATAACTATGAAATAACTGGTTCCAAAACATATCCATTTGAAGAATACATTGCTGGTGTTGTAGCTAAGGAAGTGGGTCCATTAGTATCCCTAGAAGTTTACAAGACTTTTGCCATTGCAGCAAGAAGTTACTTCTTTGCCAATGAAACAAATTGCATAATTGAATCTAGTGATCGTAAACAAGTATTTAGAGAACTAACAGAAACGGAAGCAGATAAATTAGTAATACAGGCAGTAGAAGAAACAAAAGGGAAAGTGTTGCTTTCTGACAATCAATTATTTAGCACCCAATATGATGCTTTTGCATGCATTGCAAAAGATGATAATTACTATACCATTTCCCAAGCAAATCAAAAATTGCCAATTGAATGGATTGATTCAAAAATAAATAAAGAGTCAAAACCAGAGTGGTTTATATGTAATGGCAAAGAAAATTTGAAAGAGCATCATGGAAATGGACTAAGCCAGTATGGCTCTCTATACTTAGCTGTTGAACTAGATTATACATATGACCAAATTTTAAATTATTACCTTAGTGAATATGATATCACCATAAGTAGCGGTGGAATAACCTCTATAGCTGGATTAGAAGTAAAAGATACAACTAATTCTGAAGCATTGAAAGAAAATTTAAGTCAATATTTATTAAATAATGGTAGTTCAATTGAAGAAATGAACGAATTTATATATAACAGTGTAGAAGAAGCAGGGAAAGGAACTAGAGCAGGAGTCGTTACTGCAGCTGTGTCATTAATTAATTATCTATATGATAATTTCAATGTGCACATACCATATTATTGGAATGGAAAATATCAATACTATGGTGTTAATCCAAACTTTGGTGAAGAAACAGGTGGTTCGTGTTCACCAACTAGATGCTATTATTACTCCGGTTTTGATTGTAGTGGCTTTGTAAGTTGGGCCATAAAAAATGGTGGATATAACATAGGCGGATACTCCACATATGACTTTCATAATAACTTTTCGCAAAATAGTTGTAGTATAACAGATGAAACATGTGTCGGGCAACCAGGAGATCTAATAAATACAAGAGATTCTCACGTTCAATTGATTGTAGCAGTAGATGAGGAATCTCAAAAATACATTATAGCTGAATCCACAGGAAGTTACGGAGTCATTATGCGAGAATATGATATGCACAAAAGCATGTTTCTTAAAGATACTAGAATTTTATTAATGGATGACTATTATAACAATCCTAACAATGTAGACCCAAATTATTAAAAAGGGGGATATTATGAAAAAAAGAATAATAATGTTGATAGCAGTTATATTTCTTACAACAGGTTGTACATGTGAATATAATTTAACAATTGATAATAATACATATAAAGAAGAAATTGTCTTGACATCAAGTGATAGTGAAGAATTAACCAATTTTAACAATGAATGGCAAATACCTATAGATAAGGAAATTTATCAAAATATTAGTGGTGATCCGAGTACGGAAACTAATATAGAAGAAGATATATATAATTATAATTTATCTGGGAATAAATTGAAATTTGACTATGAATTTACTAAAAACGGTATATCTAATTCAACGGCAATTTCAGCATGTTATAATACAGCAACAATTCAAAGTTATGATGATTCAATAATAATATCGACTAGTGATAAAGTAAAATGTTTTGATACTTATCCACCACTTACAGAAATAAAAATTAACATTTCTACAGATCAAAAAGTAACCACACATAATGCTGATAGCGTCAATGAAAATACATATACTTGGTATATAACAAAAGAACAAGCCGAAAATAGACCTATCAACATGATAATTAAAAAAAATGAAGCAAGTTCTTCGTCAAGTGTAGCAGAATCAACAACAAATAATCAAAATAATAAACAAAAAGATTATACCTTATATATATTTTGCTTAATATTACTTATTGTTTTACTATTAGGATATTTTATAGTTACAAGAATAAAGAAAGACAAAGATGATATGGATGATTAATTTCATCCTTTTTATTGATAGTTTTTAATCAATGTGTTATAATTTTACTTATGAAAAGAGGTGTAATAAATGAAATTTAAAATTGAATCAAAGGATTTAATAATTTTTATTTGTTTTTGTGTATTATTATTATACCTTTGTGCTATTACTGTCTTAAATTTATCGACATTATCAACAGACGGTGTATTTTATGGTCTATTACCATTTAAAGCATTCACTGGAAAATATATTGGAGCAACTTTAGTTTTGTTTATATTAGCACTAATTGGTGTTTTTACTGCGGTTAATTCCTATATCTTTGACCGTGAATCTGGATTTGGATTTAGCATTGGTGGCAAGAAGAACAATGGCTATTCCAGATGGGCAAAAAAGACTGAAATAAAAAAACAACTAAAAAGAGTTGATCCAAAAGCATATTCAGCTGATGCTGCTGGGCTAGTAGTAATTAATGAAGGCCACACAATATGGGTAGACGATGGAGAGGCACATAACATTGTTATCGGAGCTACCGGTAGTGGTAAAACCCAAGCAGTTGTCTTTCCAATGGTACAAAGCTTAGCTAAAAAAGGCGAATCGATGATTATCACCGATCCTAAAGGGGAAATATATGAAAACACCGCCAATATGCTAAGAGAAAGAGGATATAATATAATTATTCTAAACTTTAGAAGCCCACAACAAGGAAATGGTTGGAATCCTATGGCCCTTCCATATGAATTATATAAAGAAGGAAATGCCGATAAGGCTATTGAATTATTAGATGACTTAGCATTAAACATTTTGTATGAAGAAAAAGCAGGAAATGCCGATCCATTTTGGGAAAAATCAGCTGCCGACTATTTTACTGGTCTTGCTTTAGGATTATTTGAAGATGCTAAAGAAAATCAAATTAATTTAAATAGTATGAATCTTATGTCGAGTCTAGGAGAGGAAAGATTTGGGGGACCAAACAACAACTACATTAAGGAATACTTTAACTCAAAAGATCCATCACGTCCAGCATATGTTAATGCTTCAGGAGTAGTCTACACAGCAGAAGATACAAAGCAAGGTGTATTAGCAACCTTTAAACAAAAAGTGAAATTGTTCTCATCACGCGATAATTTATCAGAAATGTTATGCCATAGCGATTTTGAAATGAAAGAAATAGGAAGACAAAAAACAGCTGTCTTCATGATAGTGCAAGATGAGAAAAAAACGCTTCACCCATTAGCAACAATCTTTATTAAACAATGTTATGAAACTCTAATTGATGTAGCACAAGAATCTGGTGGGAAATTACCATATAGAACAAATTTTATTCTTGATGAATTTGCCAATATGCCACCATTAAAAGATGTTACGACAATGGTAACAGCTGCTCGTTCAAGACTTATTAGATTTACCTTTATCATTCAAAATTACGCTCAACTAACTCAAGTGTATGGAAAGGAAAATGCAGAAACAATAAAAGGAAACTGTAATATTACATATCTAATAAGCAGTGAATTAGGGGCACTTGAAGAATTGTCAAAATTATGTGGTGAAGTAAAATCAAAAGAAAAAGATAAAACTGCATCTACGCCACTAGTAACAGTTAGTGATCTACAAAGATTACAACAATATGAAACAATCAGTTTACGTCTAAGAACAATGCCATTTAAAACAAAATTGATTCCTAATTACAAAATGGATTGGGGAAAAAAGTATGAAAAGGCTACATATCCAGAAAGAGAAAGACAAAAGGTTGAATTATTTGATATTCGTGAATTTGTAAAAGAAATGAAAAAGAAAAAAATGGCTGAAATGATGGGATCAACACCTAATGGTGGTGAAATGTCAAAAATGCCAAACTCCAATCCATTTTTAGGAAATCCCTATGGGATAAATCAAATGTCAAATCCTTCATTTGGTACTAATCCATTTACTTTAAATAATCCATTTGCTAATAACTTTAATAATAATTCTCAATCATCCGGAAGCTTTAATGTTGATGATTTAGTAAAAAGAATTGATGCCAAAATAGCAGAATTAGAAGCTGAAGAGCAAGAAGAAAAAGAAAAAGCTAATAAAAGCAATGGCAAACTGTCACCAATAGAAATTAAAGAAAATGTTAATAGCATATCTGATTTACCTGAAGAAAAAAGTCAAAATAATAATGTATTGTCAGATGAAGTAAAAGATGAAAAAATTAACCTATCTGATAATGCTTCAATTAAAGAAAATAACGAAATTAATATAAATGAGCTATTACAAGAAAAGAATGAACTACCTGATAATACTCCAATTAAAGAAAATAATACAATTAATATAAATGAATTATCGCAAGAAAAAAATAAACTACCTAATAATAACCCAATTAATGAAAAAAATACAATTAATATAAATGAATTATCACAAGAAAAAAATAATAGTATTCCTAATACTCAGGAAAATGATGATAATTTCTTTGATGACTTTTTTGCTGATGAGTAATATTAAAAAACATAATGCAAGTATTATAAAAATATATGCATTGTGTTTTTTTAGTCAATCTAACTTATCAATAATAGTATATCTAAATATAATAAAATAGGTGATATAATGAATGAAATTAGTATCAAAGATTTAATTAAATTAGATAATCCTAATATTATTGATATAAGAGACAACTACACTTACAATTTAGGACATATAAAGAATGCTAAAAATATTCCATATTATAGTTTATTATCCAACTATTCAATATATTTAAATAAAAATGACACCTATTACTTATACTGTAACTACGGGAAACAAAGTCTAGAAATAAGCAACCGTCTAAATTTATTTGGATATCATACATTTTATATTAAAGAAGGATATTTAGACTTTAAAAATAAAAATATTTAATGTATAATATTAATAGGTGATAATAAATGGAGTATATAGTAATTGGCTTACTTATAATAATTATAATTTTATTAATAATTTTACTATCAAGAGGAAATTTAGGATTAATAGAAAGATTGAGTAAAGTTGAAACAACTACAATAAAAGAATTGTCATCATTCAGAACAGAACTATCTAAAAGTCTAACTGAAGATTTTGAACATTTAGAAGACAAAGTTGAAAAAAGATTAATATTTATTAATGACAAAGTAAATGAAAGATTAGATGAAAACTTTAGTAAAACCAATAAAACATTTACCAATGTTTTAGAAAGACTATCAAAGATAGATGAAGCTCAGAAAAAGATTGATAGTTTATCTGGTGATATTGTTTCATTACAAAGCATTTTAACTGATAAAAAAAGTAGAGGAATATTTGGCGAAGTAAATTTAAATCACATTTTAAAAAATGTTTTTGGAGAAAGCAATGAAAAAATTTATAAACTTCAATATACATTGCCAAACACAACCATAGCAGATGCAGTAATATTCACTCCTGAACCCTTAGGAACAATTGCAATAGATTCTAAATTTCCATTAGAAAATTACCGTTTAATGGTAGACAAAAATAAAAGCGCATCTGAAAGGCAAATGTATGAAAAACAATTTAAAAGTGATGTAAAAAAACACATCGATGCCATAAGTAATAAATATATCATTCCAGGAATAACATCTAATCAAGCCATCATGTTCTTACCAGCTGAAGCTATTTTTGCTGAAATTAATGCATATCATAATGATTTAGTAGAATATGCCTATAAAAAAAATGTCTGGATAACGTCTCCTACAACATTAATTTCTTCACTAACAACCATTCAGGTATTATTAAAAAATATGGAAAGAGACAAATATGCCAAAGTAGTTCATGACGAATTGATTAAGTTAGGAATTGAATTTCAAAGATACAAAGAAAGATGGGATAAATTATCTAGAAGCATCGAAACTGTCGGAAAAGATGTTGAAAATTTAAATATTACTTCCGAAAAGATAACTAAAAAATTTGAATCAATAAATGATGTTAAATTAGATGAAAATTATTTAAAATAATAAAATATGAGTCATTTGAATACACTATTATAGGTGATTAAATGACCCGTATTTTTTTCTTTTTATTTGGCTTTGGATTAATGACATTAGGGTTTATATATGCAATTTCTTATTTAAATTTATTAAATTTTGGGTATAATTTACATGATTATGTTAATTTTATAATAAAAAGAGTGGAATGTTATTTTATAATTATTGGCTTTATTATTTTAAATTTATCAATATATATAAAAGGAGATAAAAATAATGGATTATATTTATGACATCGTTTTAAATTTTCATGAAAATTACTATGAATTTTATGAATGGAAATCTTCTGATAAAATAATTAATATAAAAAGAATACCAATTTATAGAGTAAATACAGAGGATTATTTAAATATAAAAAATAATGATGTGAGTATTGAAATTTCAAGTTTACCAAAGCAAAATAAAATGTTTCTAATTACTAATGGAGCCGAAGTTATAGGTCTTATAATTAATAAAAATGGTAAAGTTATAAAAAAAAGTAGTCTAATATTAGAAGAATCAGACGATATTTTACAAGATAAAGATTTAATAAAAAAAGTTAAGCTAAAATATAAAATAAATAAAATAAATAAAAATTATCATATCAGTAGAATTTCTCAAGAGAAAAAATTATATATAGAGAAATATTTAAAAAATATTGACAAATTTAAAGATGAATATTTATTAAAATACATATATTATGAAATATATAATAAAGAAGAAAATAATTTAGATAAAATATATAATAATTTATATGAATTGTACAAAGAAAATAAAAACAAATTATATGATGCACTAAAAAGAATAAATTTAGAATTAAAAAAATAAAAGGTGAATATCATCAAATATTCGCCTTTTTAAGTATATATTTATATTTTTATTTAAATGAACTAATATATTCATTATAAGCATCATTAAATTTTGTATCAAAAAATTCTATATTAGCTTCTTCTCTCATATGGATTAAAGCCTTGTAATATAAATTCTCATCATCATTCTTTTTTTCATCAGCCAAAACTTCTCTAACTTCCTCTTTAACGCTATCAAGTTCAGGTTTATCTTTTTGATCTATTTTATATACAATATGATATCCATAAGAAGATAAAACAGGACTCTTACTGTAAGTACCTACCTCTAGGTTTTTACATTCCTCTAAATATGCACTATCTAAATTAGCATTGAATGCTTGATAACCAAGTTCTTCATCGATAATTTGATCTTTATATTCTGAAATAACATCATCCCAAGAAGTACCGCTATCAAGTTTTTCAATAATCTCTTGAGCTAATTTTTTAGCTTCTTCATCACTAAGGCCATTTTCCTCATCAATAGAAACCAAAATATGTTTAGAATCAACATCTCCAAATACATCTTCTTCATAATATTTCTCTATCTCATCATCAGTAACTAATCCTAAAGCATAATCTTCATAGTATTTGTTTCTACGATAATCTAGAGTTAAACTTTCAAGAAAACTTTCTTCATCTTGAAAGCCATATGCTTCTAGAAATTGTTCTTTGGTATAACCATAAGATTGTTCATATACAGAATAATAATATTCAGCTGTTGACTGTATTTCTTCCTTCATCTGTTCGTCTTCTTCATACATATTAGTTAAAATGACATCATCTATTAAATTTAATAAACTTTCAATAGAATAGCTTTCTTTAAGACTCTCATATAATTCATTAGCTGTAATAGATTCATCACCAATATTAACTATTGGTTGAGTACCATCTTTCAATGTAGCAATTCTATCAGGCCATAAAATACATCTAAAAAGCAAAGTAGCTATTAAAAAACCTACAACGAATAAGATGATACTATTTCTATTATTATCAATTTTATTTAAAGAATTAATTACCTTATCTGTTTTTTTTGTATCATAAGTATTATGAACTTTTTTGTTTTCCTTAACTTTTTTCTTTTTATTATCAGATGCTTCTTTAATATCGTTAATTTCCTCTTTTTTTATTTCTTCTTCCTTTTTTTTATTTTGTGTTTTTTTAGCACTATTAGTAGCCATAACTATTCTCCTTTCTAACACATAGAATATGATAACAAAAAATAATATAAAATTCAATAGTTATCCTAAAATATGGGATATAAACACACAATTCAAATATTTTACAAATAAAATAAATTTAAATAATCACACTTTGAAAATATTACCATAAAATAAATGTGAAAAGACAAAAAAAGGAGGATTGTATATATGGGAAATTGTTGTGGTTCATCAGCTGCTATCGTTTTAGTTCTATTTATCTTATTAATAATTATACTAGGAGCATGGATATAATATAGCAAAGGAGGGTATAAATATGTCAACATGTAATAATACATGCCAAACTACAACCGTAAAAAGTTGTGGTAATGGTTATTTGATAGTACTAGTAATATATATATTATTAGCTATAATACTAGGATCTTGCTTTACTTTTTAATATACTGTATTTATAAACATTAGTAGCTACTAATACTTAAAAATTAATAACTTAAAAAGATTACTACTATTCGTTAGTAATCTTTTTATATACTTCATCAATATCCATTGTCTTATCGTTACTATATTTTGGAATAATATGTAGATGAAAATGTTTTACATCTTGAGCTATTCCATTGTTTTGTAATATAGAATATCCATCAGCATCTAAAACTGAAACAATTTTTTTACTTAAATTTTTACATATCTTCATTAAATTTAATAAATCATCATCATCTATTTCTTGAAAATCTAAAATATGCCTTTTAGGAACTACTAAAGTATGTCCAGGAGAACTAGGATTAATATCCAAAAAAGCAAGAACATTTTCATCTTCATATATTTTTTTACTAGGTATTTCACCATTTATGATTTTACAAAAAATACATTCCACTTTCATCACCAATTAAATTGTATCAAATTCTTAACTATATGTCCATATTTACAAAAAAAATATAAAATAAATTTAAATGGCTTGCATTTTACTAGATTAAATGATATTATAAAAATATAAAATAAAGGAGTGATATAATGAACGATAGTAAAAGTAGAGATATATTTTATGGAGTAGTAGCTATTGCAACTTTAATAGTAGCCGTAATTGGAGCGACTTTAGCATACTTTTCAATTACCGCAAATAGTGCTGAAGGAGCAGTAAATGCCCAAGCAGGAACCGTATCTATTTCTTATGATGATGGACAACAAGTAACAGCTCAAGCTGATGAGTTAATTCCATCTAGTTTCGAAGTAGTAAAAACAGCTTATGAAAGAAGTCAAAAAAGCTTTGGTTCAGATGGAGCTATGGCTAAAAATATTTGCTTAGACGATAATAATAGACAAGTTTGCAGTATTTATCGTTTTAGTATTGGTAGTGATAGTGAACGACAAATAATAGCTACACTAAACAGTGAACATAATGGTTTTTCAACTGGGCTTAGTTATGCAATATACTCTGTAAGTGGTGACTATGCAAGTAATGAAGAAAGATGGCAAATATTAGATGATGAGACATCAGCAAAAAAATTGACAATTAACTATTGTGACAATGATGATGAAGATCCTACAAATTATTGCTATAATACAAGTCTAGGAGTAAAGGACTACGGAGAAAATTCAAATTCTATTTTTGGTTATGATACAGATGGTATGAAGTCAAAAAGTATTGGTGCTGATGAAACACAAACTTATGATTTAGTAATTTTCCTAAATGAAAATGACCAAGAACAAAATATTGATCAAGGTAAAAGCTTCCGAGGAACAATTATTGTTAAAGTCATTGATAGTGGACTAGATGATGGAAAAATAACTGGAACAATTAACTAATAAAAAGCATAAAATATTGCTTTTTTTTTTTATTTAGTGTATTATTATAATAGGTGATAATGTATGGTGGAAAATAGCACAGAAAAGAAAAAAGTATTTTATATGATAGTACTTATCCTAACACTTGTTGCTATGATTATCGGAGCAACATTAGCATATTTTTCATTAGTATCAAGTCAAAAAGAAGAAGGAACCATTTTATACACTGGTACACTAGAAATAAACTATATAGATGGTGTTTATATAAAAAATCCAACGCTATATCCTCTAAATAATGTCAATTATTATACTTATGATAATGTTTATCGAAATAGTTTTATCGTCAAAAGCTCAGGTACATTAGATCAAACGCTTAAAATGGATTTGAATATATCAAAAAATGAATTTAATAAAGATGCTTTAAAATATGTTATATATAATGATAAAGGATATGAAATGGGGCAAGGATATGTCCCTAATAGTGGAAGTGTTAATATTGCCAATAACATGTATTTAAAAAGTAATGATTCAGCTCGCTATACATTAATTATTTGGTTAGACAATACTAATTATAATCAAAATTTTGAAATGGGAAATACTGTTACTGGAAGTATAAGTATCAATGCCACACAAATTAAATATTAAATGGAGATGATTAAATGGAAAAGCTACCGGCTAAGCAAATATATTTATTAAGCATAATTATTATAGGAATTATTGCTTTATCTGTTTATTCAACTTATGCTATTTTTACATTTGAAGGACAAACATCAAATATTGTTAGTCTATATACTCCAAATTCATTAAACATTAGCGAAGAAATATCAGAGTATCGTCAGACAAAAATTGCTAAAAATTCATATATAACAACAGATATAGATATATACAATACATATGATTATGAAATATGTTATAGTGTATGGTATCAAATATTAGATGGTGAATTCGATAAGTCATTAATAAAAATATATCAAGTAAATAATTCATCATCAGGAAGTATTGAAGCATTAAAAAGCCAGCGAATAAAATTGCTTATCATTAATGATAATGATGTTGAAGTCAAACTAAAAGTAGGGATTGCTACTGCTAAAAACGAAAATACTTGCACACTAAATATAAATGAAAATAAAAATTTAGTAAAAGATAATATTGAAAACTATCAAGAACTAACAACATTGATAAAAAATGATACTGTTGCTATAACTGAAGAACAAGGATATCTAGTATACAAAAGTAAAAACGATGATGATATAATATTAGAAGACGAAAAGATATATATTGCAAATGAATATACATATGATAATGAAATATTTACTTTAGTAAATCCTATCAGTATTGACATTATAAATATTAATAATTATCAAAGTAATGATGATAAAAACTATTATACATGTCTAGATGAATCAACATGTAAATTTCTATATAAAATAAATCAAACAGAGAAACAAACTGTAAAAAATGAAACAACTGTATTTTCTGAAGATATCTATAAAATAATTGATTATGACACTTATAAAGGATATTCTAAAACAACTTCAGGAGTAAAGAAGATAGTAAAAAAAGATATAGAAAATTACCTTTATTATGGTGATAATCCTCATAATTTTATTTACTATAATTGTCTTGATAATTCAGATAAAAATAGTTGTGAATTATGGAGAATTATTGGTACATATTATGACACAGAAACGGGAGAATATTATACTAAAATAATAAGAAATGAATCAATTGGAACGTATCAATATAACAATATAGATGATAATTTATGGAATAATTCCCCTTTACTAAAATATTTAAATACAGAATATGAATTAAATAATATAGAGTATCTTTATGAACCAAAATACTTTCAAGAGTCAATAAGTGATTTTGAAAATAAAATAGAAGATATAAAAATTTTAAATAATGAAATAAGCTCAAAAGTAAATATAATGAGCTTAACAGATTATTTATTATCTTCTTCTTGCAATAAAGAAACAATTAATCAATATACTAAAGAATGCTTAACAAATAATTGGTTAAATAATAATGACAACCCATATTGGACATATACTTTAAAAACGAATACTAAAATAGTAGAAGAAAGTCAACAAGATGAACAAGAAGATGATAATTTAGAAGACATAGTTTTAAACAATCAAATTATTTCTGTATCAGATACTATAAACATAAATTATGCTAAAGAACAATTAGCAGTAAGACCAGTAGTTTACCTTAAATCTAGAATGTTAGTAGTAGAAGGCACTGGAACCCTAGAAGATCCTTATATTATAAAATAATAAAAAGAGCAACCATTAAAAATTGTTCTTTTTTACTATTCTTTTAAAATATTAAAAATACTTTTATTAATTTATTAAAAATTTATGATATTATATATATAAGGATGTGATATCATGAAAAAAGTAATATTAGTAGATGGTAATAACTTAATGTTTAGAAGTTTCTATGCAACATTATATTCAGGTAGTATAATGACAAACAAAGAAGGATTTCCAACAAATGCTCTATATGGATTTGTCAATATGATAAATAAAATAGTAAATGAAGAAAAACCAGAATATATCATGGTGGCTTTTGACATTGGAAAAACCTTTCGCCATGAAAAATATGACTACTACAAAGGAAAAAGAGATGAAACACCTGATGACTTAAAAAAACAATTTCCTATTGCAAAAAAGATTTTAACCGCTATGGGAATTAAATATTTTGAAATAAATGGTTATGAAGCTGATGATATTATTGGTACATTTGCTAAAAAAATAGATGAAACTCCAGAGTTTATTGGAACAATTGTCAGCAGTGATAAAGATTTATTGCAACTAATTTCTGACGATGTTGAAGTAAAATTATTAAAACAAAAAGATTATATTAGAATGAATAAAGAACAATTTTATAGTACTTACGGTCTTGAGCCAATAAAAATGATCGATTTAAAATCATTAATGGGAGATCCATCTGATAATATACCAGGAGTAAAAGGTATAGGGGAAAAAACAGCTATTAAATTATTACAGCAATATAAAACATTAGATGGCGTATATCAAAATATTGATAATATAAAAGGAGCAAATCATGATAAACTAGTTAATGATAAGGAAAATGCTTACATGTCATATGATATTGCCACAATTTATAAAGAAGTACCAATAGATACTGATTTAGAAAAATTAAAATATAAAAAAGAAGATACAGAAGAGTTAATAAATATTTATAATGATTTAAACTTCTATTCATTCTTAAAAAAAGCAACTATTTCTGAAACAAACAATAATTTAATTTATGATGTCGTAAATAACCTTGAAAATATTAAACTGTCTGGCAATGTCGCCATTAATCTAGATTTAGATAATGATAATTACCACCATGCAACTATCTTAGGACTTAGTATCTATAATGAAAAAACTGCCATATACATAAAAGGAAAAGATTTAATTAATACTAATTTTTTAAAAGATATTAATATTTATACCTATAATTATAAGAAATTATATTCTGTCTTTAAAAGAAATAACCTATATATTCCTACCTGTACATTTGATACTATGTTAGCAGCCTACCTCCTAAATTATACTGTAAAAGACGATATTGGTTATTTAGCTAGTGCTCTAAACTATGATATTAAGATTTATGATAAGAAAGAATTATTAAGTGAAGAGGAAATTCAAATAAGAAGTGTTTGTAAAGCAAAATTTATTTATGAAACATATGATAAACTAAAAAATGATTTAATTAAAAATAATCAATTAGAATTGTTTGAAGAAATTGAGTTACCTTTATCCGAAGTCCTAGCTAAAATGGAACTAAATGGTATTTCTGTAGATAAAACAATTCTTGAGGATATGAAAGAAAATATAAAAGAAAAAATATTATCAGTAAGTGAAGAAATATATAAATATGCTAATCATGAATTTAATATTTCTTCACCTAAACAGTTAGGAGAAGTCTTATTTGATGAATTAAAATTACCATATGCCAAAAAGAATAAAACCGGCTATGTTACTGATGCAAATGTTTTAAGTAAATTGATTGAATACCCAATAGTTAAATTGATTTTAGAATACAGACTTTTAAATAAACTATATACAACTTATCTTGAAGGAATTTTAAATGCCGTTTCTGAAGATGGAAAAATTCATACTATATATACTCAAGCATTAACAAGAACAGGAAGATTATCATCAATTGAACCTAATTTACAAAATATACCTGTGAGAAATGAATTTGGAAGATTAATAAGAAAAGCTTTCATACCTGAAAAAAATTCCCTTATTATGTCATCAGATTATTCACAAATAGAATTAAGAATTTTTGCTCATCTTTCTAATGTAAAAGAACTTATCGAGGCATTTAATAACCATCTTGATATTCACACAAAAACCGCCATGGATATTTTTCACGTTTCATCAAGTGAAGTAACTAAAAATATGAGACGCCAAGCAAAAGCGGTAAACTTTGGAATTCTTTATGGAATTAGTGCCTATGGTCTCGCAGAAGACATTGGCATTTCTCCAAAAGAAGCCAAAAAGTTTATTGAAAAATATTTTGAAACTTATCCCGGAATAAAAAATTATATGGATAAAGAAATTGCTGAAGCACATCAAAATGGTTTTGTTAAAACAATAATGAATAGAACTAGAACAATTGAAGAGTTAACCAGTTCCAATTATATGCAAAGAAGTATGGGAGAACGCATGGCACTAAATACGCCAATTCAAGGAAGCAGTGCCGATATCTTAAAAAAGGCAATGGTCGAAATAGACCGAGCATTTACAAAAAAGAATTTAAAAAGTACTATGCTTTTGCAAGTGCATGATGAATTAATTTTTAATGTCTTGTTAAATGAAAAAGATATTGTTCATGAAATAGTTAAAAATATTATGGAAAATACAATAAAGTTAAATGTACCCTTAGAAGTTGATATTGAATTTGGAAATAATTGGTATGATGCAAAATAGAAAGAAGTGATAAAATGCCTGAATTACCAGAAGTAGAAACTGTCAAAAATGGATTAATAGAAAAAGTAAAAGGTAAAAAGATAATTTCTTGTGAAGTTAAATATTTAAAAATAGTAGAATATCCTCAAGTTGAAAGATTTATTAAAAATATTGCTAATCAAACGATTGAAGATATTAAAAGAAGAGGAAAATTTATAATTTTTGAACTAGATGATTATTTATTAATATCACACTTAAGAATGGAAGGAAAATATTTCATAAAAAACAAAGAAGAGGTAAAAGATAAACATGATCACATAATATTTAGCTTAGATGATAACCAAGAACTACGATATAATGATACTAGAAAATTTGGAAGAATGTATTTAGTAGAAAAAGATAAAATATCATTAACACCAATATCTAAATTAGGATTAGAACCATGGGATTTAAAATTAGATGCTAACTATTTACAAAAAAAGACAAATAAAAAGAAAGCTATTAAATCATTATTATTAGATCAAAGTATTATTGCAGGAATTGGTAACATTTATGCTGATGAAATTTTGTTTATGTCAAAAATAAACCCTTGTAAATATGGAAAGGATTTGACTCATAAAGAATTAAATGCAATAATTAAAAACACGCAAATAGTCTTACAAAAGGCCATATCATTAGGAGGAACAACAATCCATAGTTATACATCAGTAAATGGAATAACAGGAAGATTTCAGCAAGAACTTTTAGTCCATGGAAAAAAAGGTTTGCCTTGTCCAAATTGCCATACCGAAATAGAAAAAATAACAGTAAATACAAGAGGAACCTATTATTGCCCTAAATGTCAAAAATAAGTACTAATAGTTATTTTATAAGTACTAATAGTTATTTTATCTTTCTTTACTAATATTTGTTATTTTGATATAATTAATGAAAGAAATATAGAACATATAAGGTGATTAACCATGAATTATAATATAAAAATAGATGAATTTGAAGGACCACTTGATCTTTTACTTCACTTAATAAAACAATCTAATATTAATATTGTTGATATAGAAATTAATAAAATAACTGAACAATATTTAGATTATTTAAATAAGATGGGTGAACTTAATATAAATATTGCATCATCATATTTAGTCATGGCTGCTGAATTAATAGAAATAAAATCAAAATCTCTCTTACCTAATCAAGAAGAGTCAAAAGAAGAAGATGAAGAAGAAATATCCAAAGAAAATTTAATTAATAAATTGATTGAATATCAAAAATATAAAGATATGGCTACTAAATTTAGAGAATTAGAAACAGAGAGAAAACAAATTTTTATTAAACCACCAGAAAAGATTTCTAATTATATAAATGTTAAAGAAATAAATAATAATGATCATACAGTAGATGACTTAGTAGAAGCATTTAAAAAGTTTTTGGAAAGATTAGACAATGAAAAACCACTTACAACTAAAATAACTAATAAAGAATATAGTATTAAAACAAGAAAACAAAATATAAAGAAAATACTACAAGAAAAGTCCAAAGTTTTATTTACTGAATTATTTACTGAAAATAATATATCTTTTATTATTGTAACTTTTTTATCAATTTTAGAAATGACAAAAGAAAATGAAATTATAATTAAACAAGATACTAATTTTAAAGATATAACAATTGAATTGAAGGTGAAACAATGAAAGGAATAATAGAAGGTTTATTATATGTCCAGGGGGATCAAGGATTAACTTTAGAAGAAGTATCGGAGATTTTAAATATTGATTCAGAAGAAGCCAAAAACATTATTCTTTCATTAAAACAAGATTACATGGATGAAAGTCGCGGTTTGAGAATAAATTATTTAGGAAATTCATTTAAATTAACTACTAAAGAAGAACACAAAGAATATTTTCAAAAATTATTAGAAAATCCTCATAATAATACTTTATCCAATCAAGCTTTAGAAACACTAGCTATAATAGCATATAATGAGCCAATAACAAGGATAGAAATAGATGAAATGCGTGGTGTTGATTCAACATACGTAATAAGAAGACTACTTGCAAAAGGGCTAATTAAAGAATCAGGAAAAAGTCCCAAACCAGGGCATCCTATTCTATACAAAACAACAGATGAATTTTTAGATTATTTTGGTTTGTCAACCAAAGAAGAACTACCACCAATCAATTTGATAGAAGAAAAAAATTTAGAAGAAAAAGATTTATTTAAATCGACTTATAAAGAAAAGATATAAAAGAGGGATAAAATGAATATTATTGATATTATAAATAAAAAAAGAATGAAGCAATCACTTACTGATGAAGAAATTAAATATGTAATCGATAATTATTTATCTGGGGTAATAAAAGACTATCAAATGAGTTCGTTGTTAATGGCAATAGTCTTAAATGGAATGAATGAGGAAGAGACTTATTCATTAACTAAATACATGGCAAATTCAGGTGATAAACTAGATTTAAATTTCCTTGGAGATAATGTTGTTGACAAGCATTCAACAGGAGGAGTTGGAGATAAAACAACGCTAATTGTTGCCCCCATTGTCGCATCATGTGGTGTCAAAGTCGCTAAAATGAGTGGTCGAGGTTTAGGACATACTGGTGGAACAATTGATAAACTAGAGTCAATTCCAGGCCTTGTTGTCAATTTAGAAAAAGAAAGATTTCTAAATCAAGTAAATGAAATAGGCGTAGCAATAACTAGTCAAACAGAAAATATTGCTTTAGCAGATAAAAAAATTTATGCCTTAAGAGATGTCACTGGAACGGTTGAATCAATTCCTTTAATAGCGTCTTCGATCATGAGTAAAAAAATTGCCCTAGGGACTAAAAAATTAGTATTAGATATAAAAGTTGGTAAAGGAGCATTAATTAAAAATTTAGATGATGCTAAAACATTGGCCAACTTAATGATCAATATAGGCAAACAAAATAATATTAAAGTTGTTTGTATTTTGACTAATATGGATATTCCTTTAGGAAATAATATTGGTAATTCTCTCGAAATAGAAGAGGTAATAGATATATTAAAAGAAAATAAACAAGGTTCACTAACAGACTTATGTATAGAAATATCATCACAAATGGTATCACTTGGACTAAATATTGATTATCAACAAGCTAAAGAAAAAGTGTTAGAAAGCCTTTCCAGTAAAAAAGCTTATAATAAATTTTTACAATTAATTGAATATCAAGAAGGATCTTTAGACAAATTACCAAAAGCAAATAGTAAATATCAGATAAAGTCAATTACAAATGGATATTTAATAGATATCGATGCATATAAACTAGGAGTTTTATCAATGCATTTAGGAGCCGGTAGAGAAAATAAGGAAGATAAAATAGATTACTCGTCAGGTATTATTATTCATAAAAATATAAATGATTATATAAATTCAGGAGATGTCTTGATGACTCTATATACTGATAAATTAATTACAAATATAGATAATACAATTTTTAAAATATCATCAAATAAATTAAAAAATAATCCATTGATATTAGATATCATAAAATAAATTCTGATAAATAAAAATATCAGAATTTTTATTGTAAAATTATGTAAATAATTATCAAAATAACTTTTAAATATGATAAAATGATTAAAGAAGGAATGATAAGTAGTATGATGCAAGAAAAATTATTAAAATTATTTAAAGAAATAGAATTAGATGATAATTTATTGACATATTTCAAAAATGCTTCTATTGAAAAAATTATTGTCTACGACCAAAGCAAACAACTAGACTTTATAATTAATACTGAAGAAATATTACCCATAGATGTATATAATAATGTCTTATATAAATTGATATCTTATTTTAGCACTATAGAACTAGTTAGACTTTTTATTAACCCAAAAACAATAGATAATAATTTAATTGAATCATACTTTTTAAATATTTTAAAAACAATATGTCTAGATAGAGCCAAATATAACATTTTTTTAGAAAGAGAAATAAAAATAGTAGATAATACTATTAATATAAAAACTTATAATAAGGCAGAATGTACAAGTATTATTAGCCTAAAACAAGAAATAATTGATAAAATGAAAGCTTATGGTTTTGTTATAGATATAAATATAGATTTAGAACTAGAAGGAGATACTGATTTAAAAAATAAAATAGAGTCAGAAAAAGAACAAACAATCACAAAAGTATTTGAAGAAAAAAGAGAAAAGAAAGATATAAATACTCCTAAAGTAACTAATTATCATGCTAAAAAAAGTAAAGAAATAACTTTAATAAAAGATGTTATATATGAAGTAGATAATATAAATATTAAAGGAACTATTTTTGGAATTGATTATTTTGAATCAAAAACAGGTTATAAAATTATAACGCTAAAAGTAACTGATTATACTGATAGTATGTATGTAAAAATGTTTACTAAAGATGATGAAGAGTATTCTTTAATAAAAAAATTATTAAAAGAAGGAAAATGGTATATATTCTATGGAAAAGCCGTCATGGATAAATATGCTAATGAAATAGTTTTTAACACTAGATATAAAGATGTTGAAGAAACTGAATCTCCACCGAAAGAAAAAATAGAAGATAATGAGCCCGTAAAAAGAGTAGAATTACATGCTCATACTATGATGAGTCAAATGGATGGTATAACTAAAGTAGATTTAGGAAAACATACTTGTGAACTAGTAAGTAAAGCTATTGATATAGGATATCGTGGCGTTGCTATTACCGATCATTCGGGATGTCAAGCATTTCCAATTGCCTATGGAATAATTTCGTCATACAATAAAAAAATAGAAGACCCCGAAAAACATTTTAAAGGATTATATGGAACTGAGCTTACTTTAGTAGATGATACAGTAAATATTGTCATAAGACCATCTGATTTATCATTAAGTGATTCTACATATGTTGTTTTTGATACAGAAACAACCGGATTTAATGCCGGCGGAGAAGACCAAATGATAGAAATAGGAGCCGTAAAAATTTGTAAAGATGAAATAATCGACAGATTTGATGAATTAATTGATCCTAAAAGACACATTCCAGAAAAAATAACAGAGTTGACATGTATAACTGACGATATGGTAAAAGGAAAAGATGATGAAGAAACAGTGACCAAGAAGTTTTTAGAATGGATTGAAGACTTACCAGTCGTTGCTCATAATGCCAAATTTGATATTTCTTTCATAGAAATGGCTATAAAAAAATATAATCTTCCAGAATTTAAAAACACCGTTATAGATACGCTAGAATTGTCTCGTGCCATAGATCAAGGATTTGCACGTCATAGTCTATCTGCTTTAGTAAAAAGGTATAATGTTCCTTGGGATGAAGATGCTCACCACAGAGCAGATTATGATGCTGAAGGAACAGCTCGTATATTTAGCAAGATGATTACTAAACTAACATCACAAAACATAAACAAAATAAAAGATTTAGATAAATTAATAACTAAAGATGAAATTTATAAATTTGGAAGAACATATCATTTCAATGCTATTGCCAAAAATAAACAAGGATTAAAAAATTTATTTAAAATAATATCTCTTGCAAACACGACATATTTATATAAAACACCAAGAATCTTAAGAAGTAAATTAAATGAATTAAGAGAAGGATTATTAATAGGAAGCGGTTGCTACGAATCAGAGGTTTTCCTTGAAGCTCGTTCCAAAGAAGGGCAAGAGTTAACCAATATAATAAATTTTTATGATTATGTAGAAGTTCAACCACCAGAAGTATATAATCATTTGATTCAAACTAGCGATTTTGGAAATGAAGAAGAAATAAGACAACACATAAGGAAAGTAATTGATGCTACTAAAGAAGCTGGGAAAATAATAGTAGCAACAGGAGATGTTCATCACTTTTCTAGAGAAGATAAAATTTATCGAGAAATTATTGTCAATCAAAAAGTGCCTGGAGGAGGAAGACATCCATTAGCAAAAAGCAACATTCATGACATTCCATCGCAACACTTTAGAACAACTAGAGAAATGCTTGATAATTTTAATTTCCTAGATGATGATCTAGCTTATGAAATTGTAGTTACAAATACAAATAAAATATTAGACACAGTCGAAGAAATAGAAGTTATAATTGATACTGGTGGAATTCCATTTTCACCAAGAGTTAAAAGTGATGATGGTAAGACATATCTAGATTGTCCACGTGTTGTTACCGATTTGGTATATGATAAAGCAGCATCATGGTATGGAAATCCATTACCTCATAACATAGAAGAAAGAATCGCTAAAGAATTATATGGTGATATTTTATACAAATGTTGGTCAGAAAAAATCAAAGAACAAAATCCGGATATTAATGAAGAAGAATTAGAAAGCACTGTTTTCAACAATCTACATAATACCGTTATAGAAGGGTTCGATAGTGTAAAACAACTAATTGGTGAATATGTTGAAAAAAAATGGACTGAAGAAGATGGCGAATTGAATGAAAAAAGTAAAGCCAAAAAAGTAAAAAAATTATTAGGAGGTATTATTGGTGGTGGTTTTGACCCAATATATTTGATAGCTCAACGACTAGTTAAACACTCTAATGATGAAGGATATTTAGTTGGTTCCAGAGGATCCGTTGGTTCTAGTTTTGTAGCTACTATGATGGGAATAACAGAAGTAAATCCGCTCCCAGCTCACTATAGATGTAAAAAATGTCAAAATAGTATCTTCAAAGACGATAACGGTTCAGAACTTGGAGCAACTTATTCAAGTGGCTTTGATTTGCCAGATAAAGAATGCCCTAAGTGTGGTGAATTAATGTACAAAGATGGCCAAGACATGCCATTTGCAACCTTCCTAGGATTTAATGCCGATAAAGTTCCCGATATAGATCTAAATTTTTCAGATTTAAATCAGGCATCTGCACATGAATATACAAAAGTTTTATTTGGCGTTGATAATGTCTATCGTGCTGGAACAATTGGAACAGTTGCCGAAAAAACAGCTTTTGGTTTTGTAAAAGGATACTTCGAAGATAAAGGAATATTGAATAAAAGAACTTGCGAAATAGAAAGATTAGCTGCAGGATGTACCGGAGTAAAAAGAACAACGGGCCAGCATCCTGGAGGAATTGTCGTAGTACCAGATTATATGGAAGTTTTTGATTTTACCCCATTTCAATTCCCAGCTGAAGACGTTACAAGCCCATGGAGAACAACCCATTTTGATTATCACGCGATAGACCAAGATTTATTAAAATTAGATATATTAGGTCATTCCGATCCAACACAATTGCGACTAATTCAAGATTTGACTAAAACGGACGTTTTAAAAGTCCCATTAGATGATAAAGAGACTATGAGTATTTTTACATCTACAAAAGCCCTTGGAGTAACAAATGAACAAATTATGTGTCCAACAGGAACCCTAGGAATACCAGAGTTTGGAACTCCATTTACAATAAGTATGGTCGAAGAAACAAAACCAACAACCTTTGCCGAATTAATTAAAATATCTGGTTTGTCCCATGGTACAGACGTTTGGTTAGGAAATGCCCAAGAACTAATAAAGAATAATGTTGTTCCTTTCAAAGAAGTTATTGGGTGCCGTGACGATATTATGGTATATTTAATGTACCATGGAGTAGAACCAATTAAAGCCTTTAAAATTATGGAATTTGTCAGAAAAGGAAAAGCCTCAAAAGATCCTGAAACTTGGGCTGGGCATGTTGAAACAATGAAGAAAGCAAATATAGAAGAATGGTTTATTGACTCGTGTGCTAAAATTAAATATATGTTCCCAAAAGCACATGCAGCAGCCTATGTTATAAGTGCTTTTAGAATAGCATGGTATAAAGTCCATATGCCGGCTTATTACTACGCATCGTGGTTTTCAACAAAAGCAACTGATTTTAATGTTGAAGCTATGATTGGCGGTTATGATGAGATTAAGAAAGTGTTAATTGAAATTGAAAATAAAGGATATGATGCTACTAATAAGGAAGCAGGAATAGCAGAATGTTTAAAATTAGCCTTAGAAGCTACCGCCCGTGGAATAAAAATAGCTAATGTTGACTTATATAAAAGTAAAGGAACTACTTTTGAAGTCCCTGACGATAAAACAATTATTCCTCCATTTAGAGCCATCGATGGATTAGGAGATGTTGTTGCTAAAAATATTGAATCAGAAGCTAGAAAACATCCATTTATATCAATAGAAGATTTTCAAAATAGATGTAAAGTTTCATCAACTTTAATAGAAAAAATGAAAAATATGGGATTATTTAAAGATATGCCAGAAACGAGTCAATTAAGTTTATTTTAAAAGATAATTATTGACAAGAAATAAAAGAATGATATAATAATAATTAGTTTAAGTCTTATGAGTGACACATAAGTATTCAGAGAAAAATTTAAAAATTGAAAAGAGCGCACGAAAGTGAAATAAGGTGGCACCGCGGAAATTCCGTCCTTATGTAAAACTTTTTTGTGCTTTTTAATTAGTAGGAGGATATATGAAAGAAAATATTTATAGAAACATTTATTGTGGAGATGTTACTTTAGATGATGTTGGAAAAAAAGTAAGATTAGCAGGGTGGGTAAATTCTATTAGAAATCTTGGCGGACTACTATTTATCACTTTAAGAGATGAAACAGGGATTATTCAACTTATAAGTGAAAACGCCGATAAGTATATTAATATTAATAGAGAATCTACCGTAACAGTAACAGGAACCGTTCAAAAAAGAACAGATGATATGATTAATCCCAATATGAAAACAGGACAAGTAGAAGTAAAATTAGAAACTCTAGAAATACTTGGAGAATGTGAAAGCGTTCTTCCTTTTGAAATATCTAGATCTAAAGAATCAAGTGAAGATACTAGACTAAAGTATCGTTATCTAGATCTAAGAAATGAAGAAGTTCACAACAATATTTTGTTTAGAAGCAAAGTTATTGACTATATTAGAACAATTATGAAAGAAATGAATTTTACAGAAATTCAAACCCCAATTATAACAGCAACTTCTCCAGAAGGAGCAAGAGATTTTATCGTTCCATCACGTAAATTTAAAGGAAAATTTTATGCATTGCCTCAAGCACCACAAATATTTAAACAATTATTAATGGTTTCTGGCTTTAATCGTTATTTTCAAATTGCACCATGTTTTCGTGATGAAGATCCAAGAAGTGATAGACTATATGGTGAATTTTATCAATTAGACTTTGAAATGTCATTTGCCACAGAAGAAGATGTATATGATGTCGGCCAAGAAGTGTTTTACAAAATATTTACTAATTTCTCTAACAAAGAAGTTAGTCCTATTCCATTTAGAAGAATCCCATATCAAGAGTCCATGTTAAAATATGGAACTGATAAACCGGATTTAAGAAATCCATTAGAAATAATTGATATAACTAATATTTTATCATCATCAGAGTTTCCACCATTTAAAAATGCCACAATCAGAACAATAAAAGTAGAAGAAATAGATAAATCTAATTCTTGGTACAAGCAAATGGAAGAATATGTAAAATCAATCGGAGGAACTTTAGGTTATATTAAAGTTAATGAAGATTTATCATTTAAATCATCTTTAGATAAATTCTTAAATGATGAAATAAGAAACAAATTAAAAACAACCCTATCATTAAAAAAAGGAAATGTTTTATTTATTGTAGCAGATCCATCTAAAGAAAAATGCGCCAAATTAATGGGTAATTTAAGAATAAAATTAGGTGATGAATTAAACTTAATTGATAAAAATAAATATGTCTTTTGTATTATAAATGATTTTCCATTTTATGAATTAAATGAAGAAGATAATTCAATTGCTTTTTCACATAACCCATTTTCAATGCCTCAAGGAGGACTAGATTCTCTAAATAATATAAACCCACTAGATATAAAAGCATATCAATATGATTTTGTATGTAATGGCTATGAAATGGCCTCTGGTGGTGTTAGAAATCATGATAGAAAAATATTAAGAAAAGCTTTTGAAATAGCTGGTTATGATGAAGAAATTGTTAAATCAAAATTTCCATCACTATATGAAGCCTTTAGATATGGTGCACCACCACATGCTGGAATGGCTCCAGGAATAGATCGCATATTGATGCTTTTAAAAGATGAAGAAAATATTAGAGAAATGGTTGCTTTTCCATTAAGTGCAAATGGATCTGATGCCATGATGGGATGTCCTGGAGAAGTATTTGAAAAACAATTAAGAGAAACACATATAAAAATACGTGATTAATAAAAAGGAAACAAATGAAAGAATTAAAAGAAATAGAAAAAGCTATTCAAAAAAAATATCGTAAAGAAATATTTTCTAAATTTGTTAAAGCAGTAAAAGAATTTAATTTAGTACAACCAGATGATAAAATTGCTGTATGTATTTCTGGAGGAAAAGATTCCTTTCTTCTAGCTAAATGTTTTCAAGAGTTAAAAAGACACAACAAATTTAATTTTGAATTAAAATATATAGTCATGAATCCAGGATATTCAAAAGAGAGTCTTAATCAAATTGTTAGCAATGCAAAACATTTAAATATTCCTATTGAAATATTTGAAACAAATATTTTTGATGTCATAAAAGATTCTGATAGCCCATGTTTTTTATGCGCTAGAATGAGAAGAGGTTGCTTATATTCTAAAGCACAAGAATTAGGATGCAATAAAATAGCTTTAGGCCATCACTTTAACGATGTCATCGAGACAATATTATTAAACATGATATATAATGGAAAATTTTCCGGTATGCTTCCTATCCTAGATAGCGATCATTTTGAAAACATGAAATTAATTAGACCACTATATTATATTAAAGAAAAAGATATTATATCATGGTCAAAATATTGTGAATTAACATTTATAGACTGTGCCTGCAAGGTAACAAAGAAAAATTTAGGCAAACGAAAAGAAATAAAAAAATTATCATATCAATTAGTAGATATGTATGAAAATGCTGATATAAATATTCTAAATTCAATGTATCATGTTAATCCTAATACCACATACTGTGACAAACAATAATTATTAATAAATATAAAAATGGCCTCTAGGCATTTTACTTAAAGGCCACTTTTATTATGCCTAAATTATAACATATTCGTAGGTTTATGTGTGTATTTAGATTGCAAAACATTCTAAGATAATTTATGCATTATTCACTATAGTGAAAAAAATTTTATGAATGCATTAATTATAGGTAGTTTCGGTTATAATTGAATCAATAACAAATATCTAATCATACAGACAGTAATTATAACAATGGAGATAATAATTTAAGTAATGGATTTACAAAAAAACTTTTTGAACATTTCTATTGAAATGAATATGAGCTATGATAAGAATGGCAGAAATGCTATAGTAGTGAATTGATTAAACCAGAAAATAAAACATTATCTATCATCATAAAAGAAACGCATGAATTTAATGACTGAAAACAAGCAAAAGAGGAGACACAAAAGTAAATAATTAAATAACTTTTTTAATTACATTATATATGCATACTGGAAATATAATATATAAATTTGTATTTTAATTTAACATAACAAAGCAAAAAATAAAGTAATTGAAAAAAATTACTTTTTTTAGTATAATGAAATAAAATAGAAAGGGGATAGTATGAAGAAAGAAGAATTAGAATTATTAGATAAATACTTTCGTGCAAGTAATTATTTATCAGTAGGACAATTATATTTATTAGATAATCCATTACTTAAAAGAAAATTAGAATTAAGTGATATAAAAAAGAAGTTAGTAGGACACTGGGGAACGGTTCCAGGACAAAATTTTATTTATACCCATCTTAACAGAATTATTAAAAAATATGATTTAAATATGATTTATATATCAGGACCAGGTCATGGAGGAAATGCAATTGTTTCTCAAACATATCTAGAAGGAACTTATAGTGAAATATATCCAAATATTTCAGAAGATGAAGAAGGAATGAAAAAATTATTTAAGCAATTTTCTTTCCCTGGCGGAATCTCTAGCCATGTTGCTCCAGAAACACCAGGATCAATAAATGAAGGAGGAGAGTTAGGATATAGTCTTGCACATGCATACGGTGCAGTAATGGACAATCCTTCTTTAATTGCTGCATGTGTTATAGGAGATGGTGAAGCAGAAACGGGACCACTTGCTACTTCATGGCATTCAAACAAATTTCTAAATCCTAAAACAGATGGTATTGTATTACCAATTCTTCACCTAAATGGATATAAGATAGCTAATCCAACTATTTACGGTAGAATGACCGAAAAAGAATTGTTTTCATACTTTACTGGATGTGGATACAAACCATATTTTATATCTGGAAGCGATTCAATGATAATGCATGAATTAATGGCTAAAACTTTAGATAGGGTAGTTAAAGATATTAGAGAAATTAAAAAAGGAAATAGTGTCAAAAGACCAATATACCCAATGGTAATATTAAAGACTCCAAAAGGTTGGACTGGACCTAGCATAGTATCTGGTCATCAAATAGAAGGAACTTTTAGAGCACATCAAATACCTTTATTGGTTGATTCAGAACATCCTAAAAATCTACATATTTTAGAAAAATGGCTAAAAAGCTATCACCCTGAAGAATTGTTTGATGAATTTGGAAAAATAAAAAAAGAAATAAGAAAAATAGCTCCTACTGGTAAAAGGAGAATGGGTTCAAACCCTCATGCTAATGGTGGCCTTTTATTAGAAGAGTTGAAAATGCCTGATTTTAAAAAATATGCAATTGATATTCCATATCCAGGTAGTATTAAAAAAAGCGATATGACAGAATTAGGAAAATTTGTAAGAGATATTATTTATCTAAATAAAAAGAATTTTCGTGTATTTGGACCGGATGAAACAATGTCAAATAAATTATCATGTATTTTTGAAAAAACGAATAGACGTTGGATTGATAAAAAAATTAAAACCGATGAATTTTTATCAACAGATGGCCGAGTATTAGATAGTATGCTTTCAGAACATTTGTGTGAAGGATGGTTAGAAGGATATTTATTAACAGGTAGACATGGCTTTTTTAATAGTTATGAGGCTTTTATTAGAATAATTGACTCAATGGCTAGTCAACATGCTAAATGGTTAAAAGTATGTCAAGATCTACCTTGGCGTAGACCTATCGCAAGCCTTAATTATGTCTTATCTTCAAATGTATGGCAACAAGATCACAATGGCTATACCCACCAAGATCCTGGATTTTTGAATCACATTGTCACAAAGAAATCAGAAATATCTAGAATGTATTTACCCCCTGATACTAATTGTTTACTATCATGTTTTGATCATTGCATAAGAAGCAAAAATTATATAAATGTCATCGTAGCATCTAAACATCTATCAAATCAATGGCTAAATATGGAAGAAGCAATAAAACACTGCACAAAAGGTGTCGGTATATGGGAATTTGCCTCAAATGATGAAGGAATGGAACCAGATATTGTTATGGCCTCATGCGGTGATGCCCCAACCTTAGAAACGCTAGCAGCCATTTCAATTTTAAAAGATAACTTTAAAGAAGTAAAAATTAGAATGGTAAATGTAGTTGATTTAATGAAATTACAATCAAATACTAAACACCCACATGGTCTTACGAATGAAGAATATGATGCAATTTTTACAAAAGATAAACCAATTATTTTTAATTTTCATGGATATCCTGATTTAATACATCAATTAACATACAATAGAAATAATCAAAATTTACATGTTCATGGTTATATAGAAGAAGGAACAATAACAACATCGTTTGACATGAAAGTACAAAATAAAATAGATCGCTATAATCTTGTAATTGATGCCTTAAAATATTTACCACAATTGGGAAATAAAACATCGTTTTTAATTGAAGAATGTAAAAATAAATTAATTGAACATAAAGAATATATTAAAGAATATGGTATTGATTTACCAGAAGTAACAGAATGGAAATGGAAATAATTACTAATATATAGACATAAAAAAGTTATTATTATGATAATTTAATAGACTTTTTATGTCTATTTTGTTTTAATTTAAATGTAATTTCAACATATATTAAAAAAATACTATAAAAAAAAAGATTTTTATGATAAAATATAATATAGTAAGAATGACAAGGAAGTGATGTAATGAAAAATAATTTTATTTTCCCGATGATTATTTTTTTACTTGCATTCATTTCTATTATCATTATATTGATTGTTATTCAAAATAAACGTAAGAAAAAATATAAACATACTATTGAAGAATTAGACTACGAAAAGAATAAATTGATTGGTGTTCCTATTTTAAGTGAATTGTCTAAAGTTAGAGAATTAGTAAAAACAGAAGATTTAAAAAGAAAGTTAAATGAATGGGATGAAACTTTTAAAGAAATAAAAGAAGATAAGATAGACAATTTGACGGATTTAATTACTGATGCTGATTTTATGATTGATAAAAGAGACTACAAAGGGGCAATGAAAAAAATTGCTTATATAGAAATCTTACTAGAAACTATAAAGAAAAAAACAGAAACTTTACTTGAAGAAGTAAAAGTAATTACTAAATCAGAAGAAAGAAATAGATCAATAGTTACCAAGTTAAAGGCAATATATCGTGAAAGTGAAAATAAATATGAAAGAACTAAAAAAGATTATGGTCCATTACAAGAAAGTATAGAATCATATTTAAAGAAAATAGATTTATCTTTTAAAAAATTTGAATCATTTATGGATAAAAATGATTATGTGTCTGTTGAAAAAATTGTCGTAAAGCTTGAAAAAGATATAAATACTTTAAAAGAATATTTAGAAAAGACTCCTGACTTGGTATTAATTTCAACACTTATGATACCAAATAAAATAGAAGAAACTAAAACATTGTATTTTCGGATGCAAAGAGATGGTTTTCCTTTAGATTATCTAAATATAGAATATAATATTAAAGAGATAGAAGAAAAAGTAAATACAATTGTAGAAAAGATGAAATCTTTTGAATTAGAAAATACTGATGTTGAGTTAAAAACTATGTTAGAATACTTTAATACTATTTTTAATAGCTTTGAGAAGGAAAGAGAATCTAAGGATATTTTTAGAGAAAACATTAAAAAGTTGAAGAAAAAACTAGAAGGGGTAAATAAAATAATATATGATATATATTTGCAAATGGATGATATAAAGAGTACATATGATTTATCAGAAAATGAAATAGGAAAATTTAATATAATTAGTAAATCATTAGAAAAAATAAATGAAGACTATAAGGTACTATATGAACATGGAAAAGGAAAAACATTTGCATATTCAAAATTGGTTGAGGAACTAGATGGTCTAGGTAATCGTCTAACAAGACTTCAAGATGATTTAGATTATCAATTAAAATCAATCACTAGTATGAAAGATGATGAATATCGTGCTAAAGAACAATTGAATATGATCCAAAACTTGCTAGTACAATCAAAAAATAAATTAAAAGATTACAAAATACCAGTTATTCCTAATAGTTATTATATTGAATTAGAAGAAGCCGGAGAAGCAATTAGGGAAATTATTAAGGAACTAGCAAAAAAACCAATAGTAATTAAAATATTAAATATAAGAGTAGATACGGCAAGAGATTTAGTATTTAAAATTTTTAATAAGACTAATGACATCGTTAAAAGTGTAATAACATGTGAAAAATTAATCGTATATGGAAATCGTTATCGCACAACATATAAAGAAATTGATGATGCCTTAAACGAAGCAGAGGAACTATTTAGAAAAGGTAAATACAAGCAATCAATGGATGTATCTATTAAGGCAATTAGCAATGTTGATAATACTGTTATTGCAAAATTTGAATTAGAAAAATAATTGAAAAAAAAACAAATTCATGATATTATTATATAGAATAAAGAGGAGATGAAGATAGATTATGAATATAAAAGAGTTTTTACTGGATAATTATATATGGATAATAGTAGTTATTTTATTATTGATAATTACTGTTATTGGCTTTTTAGCAGATAAGAAAAAAGGACCAAAAAAAGAAAAGCAACCACCACAACCAACTGGATACACCCCTCAAGCAAATCAAATGCCAATAAATTATCAAAATATTCAACCAACAAGTCAACCGCAACCAATAAACTATCAGTTTCAAGAACCAGTTAATAACAATCAGTTAAATAATCAAAATTTTAATAATCCCGCTAATTTTGGGACTATTCCTAATAATGTTGTGACGCCAAATAACAATATTAATATGTTTGAATCACCAAATTATAATCAAGGGCAAATTAATAATGAAATAAATTCTAATCAAAATTTTAATGAACCATTAAATCAAAATGTTACTCCATATAGTAACTATAATAATCCTGTACCAGTAGAGCAAATAAATCAAAATACAACCCCACAAGCAACTGAACCAATGTATCAACCATTATCAGAACAAGTACCAAGTTTTGCTCCAAGAGAAGTAACCATTCCTAGCGAGGTTTCAAATAATCAAGTTCAAAATAATCAAGGTAGTGAAATTTATACAAATCAAGTTAATTATACTTCGAATGATATTGGCGGAACAGTTAATAATGAACAAGCAAATATTAACTATGAACAACCACAACAAGTTAATTTTACTCAACCACAATCAGTTAACTTTGTTCAACCACAACCAGTACAGATGGTAAATCAAGACAATTTTAACATACAAGGTAGTAGTATGCAGCAGACAAATAATGTAATTCCAGGTAATACTATAACAAATCAAACAATACCACCACAACCAATAAACTTTATTTATGGCCCACAACAGCCAAATAACAATAATCAAAATATGTAAAGATGAAAGGAGGAATAATGAACAATAATCAATCAAATATGATGAATAATTCAAATAATAATTATTCTATTAATTCTAATAACCAATTTATTCCTCAAACAAATAATCAATTAAATAATCAAAACTCTAATATCAGGTTTCCAAATGGTAATTTAAATCAATCAAATCAAGTAAATAATCTTAGTAATCAACAATTTAGCAATAATCCAAACTCCTCATTTTTACAAAGTCCCCCAAACCAACCAACCACTAATCAACAATGGGGCCCAAATCAGACTAAAGTAGAAAATCAATTAACTGATAGTATCCCCCAAAATAATAATGTCATCAATAATCAACAAATGCCAACTAATTCAAACAATATAGACCCATTTACTAATACTAATCAAACACAAAAACCAACAACTTATGTCGATATGCTAGAAAAAGAGGGAATAAATATTATTGGGAATGAATCAAAATTTATCAATAATAAACTTACATATAATGAAACATCTATTAATGATTTAAATGTTCAAGGAAATTATAATAATGTATTACAAAATGATTATCGAAACGATCCTAGAGTTATAGAAAATCTAAAACAAAAAGAAAAAAAGACTATTACAATAACTAAAGAATTAAAAATAGTTATTATAATAGTAGTTATACTTTTCATATTTATCTTTATAATTCCTTATATTTTTGATTTTATAAGAGAAATTAGATATTAGTAAAGTTGTTATTTACAGATAGCTTAACAATCAAATCATAGTCATCGTCATTAGCTACAATATTTTTATGAATTTGATTACATTTAGTACACTTATAAATAATTTTATAAGTGTTTTTATATTTCTCAATACCAATAGGTTCCATTAATCCTAAACATTTATTCATTCTATCACCAGGTGATATATCAACATGTAAAGAATATAAACATTTAGGACAATGATCACGAGCACTATAATTAAGCTTATCAACCTCATAGCCACAATTAAGACATTTAAAACTTTCATCAATCATATTAAATTTTTTCATAATTCACCTAAAATAAGTATATAATAAAATTCCTTATATTACAAATAAAACTTTAAATTATTAATTTTTTGGTATATAATTAGATAAAGGTGAAAAATATGGAATTTACTAGTAAGGAAGAACTATATCAAAAATTATTACCTGTATTTAAAGTAAAACAAAGAATAATATCAATAACAAAATACAAAAAATTAAATAATAGTGATATTTGGAAATACTTAATTGTTAATAAATGGACTCGTGCTAGTAACTTAACCATTCAAGAAATTGTAAATGATATTATAACCATAGAACCTGAAAAAGTATATAGACAAATGGAGGAAAATTATGAAAAAAAATAATAAATTAAAAATGCTTATTGGTTTAATATTAGTAGTAATTATAACTGCTGCTTGTTGTTACTTTATCAAACCATTAATGAATAAAATTAATTTTGGATTAGACTTACAAGGTGGATTTGAAGTCTTATACGAAGTAGAGCCATTAAAAGAAGATGAAGATTTGACTCAAGACATGTTGTATTCAACATATAAATCAATACTTAAAAGAATAGATGTATTAGGAGTTTCTGAACCAGAAATAACAATTGAAGGAGATAATAGAATTAGAGTAAAATTAGCAGGTATTACCAACGCTGAAGATGCCAGAAATACAATTTCTTCAACGGCTGTTTTATCTTTTAGAGATTATAATGATAATCTTCTTATGACAAGTGATGTACTAGGTGGGCAGGCTAAAGTAACAAAAGATGAATATGGAAAACCGGCAGTCAGTTTAAACATAAAAGACACAGATACTTTTTATGAAGTTACCAAAAAAGTAAAAAATATGACTAATAACATAATGGTAATTTGGTTAGATTATGATGAAGATGTTGACTCTTACACCAAAGAAAAAAATACATGTGGTAGCAGTTCTTCTCATTGCTTATCAGCAGCAACTGTCAATAAGGCTTTTGCTAGTGATGTAATAATTCAAGGAAATTTTTCAAAAGAAGAGGCAACTTCGTTAGTAGAATTAATTAATTCTGGAGCCCTACCAACAAAATTAACAGAGATTTCATCAAAGACAGTTGAAGCTTCTTTTGGAGAAGATTCATTAAATAAAACTCTTTTTGCTGGCATAATTGGAATTATTTTAGTAATTATTTTAATGATTACTATTTATAGATTTTCTGGTTTTATTGCAGGAATAGGCTTAATCATTTACACCTTCCTTTCATTTTTAATATTTTATTTAATTAATGGAGTATTAACATTACCAGGAATTGCTGCAATGCTCTTAGGAATAGGTATGGCCGTAGATGCTAACGTAATTAGCTTTGAGCGAATAAAAGAAAATTTATTAATTGGAAAGAATTTAAATGAATCATATGAAATTGGTAATAAAAGTAGTTTTACTAGCATAATTGATGCTAATGTTACAACAATTATTGCTGCAATAATAATGTTTATATTAGGTCAAAGTTCAGTAAAAGGATTTGCAACAATGCTAATAATAAATATAATCGTTACTATTTTAATAATGGTATATTTAGTAAAATATATATTAAAATATTTTGTTAAAACGGGATTTTTTGATAATAAGTTAGGAATTTTCATTGGTATTAATAAAAAGAAAATAAAAAAAGAAAAAGAAATTCAAATACCATATCAAAAATTAGACTTTGTCCATAATCAAACTAAATTCATTGCTTTTACATTAATTTTATTCCTAATAGGTATTATTTCATATATAATAACAGGAGCAAATTATGGAGTCGATTTTTCAGGAGGAACAAGTATCACAATAAATACTACAACTGATGTTAGTAATATAAACGATTATTTAATTGAAAATGATTATCATATTGAAAAAGAAAATAGAACTAGTCAAGACGTAAGTCTTACTTTATCAGAAGTTTTAAATAAAGATGAAATAAATAACTTAACAAAAATACTAAAGGAAGACTATAAACTAGATAGTAACATTTATGTAGTGAGCAAAGTTGTAAAACAAGAATTAGTAAAAAATGCTATAAAATCATTAATCATTGCTAGTATTGGAATTATTATTTATGTTGCTATACGTTTTAGATTTAATTATGCTATAAGTGGAATTATTGCATTAATTCACGATGTCGCCTTTACGTTTTTATTCTTTGCTATATTTAAAATACAAATAGATTCAATATTTATAGCAGGAATATTAACAATAATTGGTTATAGTATCAATGATACAATCGTTACATTTGATATAATAAGAGAAAATTATAAAAACAAATACAAAAATAATATAAAAAATCCTAAAGATTTAGATGACTTAGTAAATATTAGTATCAGAAGAACATTATTTAGAAGTATTTTAACAACGGTAACAACAATTATTCCTGTTATTGTACTAATGGTTTTTGGTTCAAAAGAAATTTTAAACTTTAATATATCACTATTAGTAGGATTTATTGCTGGTGTATATTCTTCAATCTTTATATCAAATATGATATGGTTAAAATTAGAAAAAAGAAGAATAAGTAAACCTAAGAAAAATAAAGAAAATGATGAAATTCAAGAATTAAAAGTTAGAGGGATTAACTGTTAAAAAGGAGGTGACTTTATGAGTGTAAAAACAGAAAATATTACCATTGAAGATTTAATAGAAAAAGTAAGCTCATATGATGATAATTTAGAAGATATTAAACTTATTAGAAACGCTTATGATTATGCCTATAAAAAACATTTTTCTCAAAAAAGAATAACTGGAGATGAATATATTACCCATCCATTAAATGTAGCATGGATATTAACTGACGTAAATGCTGATGGTAAGGCGATTGCAGCAGCATTACTTCATGATACTATTGAAGATTCAGATAGTACTTTTGAAGAAATAAAAAATTTATTTGGAGAAGATGTTGCCAAAATTGTTGACGGAGTTACCAAAATTAATCGCCTAAATTTTACAACTGACTCTGAACAAATGGCTGCTAATCAAAGAAAAATTTTAGTAGGATTATCTTCTGACGTAAGAGTGTTAATTGTTAAACTAGCTGATAGATTGCATAATATGAGAACACTTTATGTTTTATCAGAAGCCAAGCAAAAAAGAAAAGCAAAAGAAACCCTAGAAATATTAACACCCGTGGCACATAGACTAGGTATGTATAAGTTAAAATCAGAACTAGAAGACCTATCACTACGCTATTTAAATCCTGATGCTTATTATGAAGTTGTCGAAAAATTAAATTTAAAGAAAACTGAAAGAGACGCTGCTGTAAACAAAATGTTAGAAGAAGTAAGTAATCTTTTAACAGAACATAATATAATCCATGAAATTAAAGGAAGAAGTAAAAGCATCTATAGCATATATAACAAAATGAATAAAGGTAAAAAATTTGAAGATATATATGATATTTTAGCTTTAAGGGTATTTGTCAATACTGAGCAAGAATGTTATCTTGCTCTAGGACTAATTCACTCAAAATATAAGCCTGTCCCTAAACGATTTAAAGATTATATTGCTATGCCAAAAACTAATCTTTACCAATCATTACATACAACTGTCTTTGGAATAGATGGACAATTATTTGAAATTCAAATAAGAACATATGAGATGGATAAGATTGCTGAATATGGAATAGCATCGCACTGGTCATATAAAGAGAATAAATCAGTTAATTCTAAAGATGTCATGGAACAAAAATTAGAAATATTTAGAAGCATAATAGAATTAAATGAAGAATCAAAAACTCCAGAAGAATTTATTGATAATGTCAAAAATGACCTTTTATTTAATGATTCCATATACGTATATACTCCTAAAGGGGATGTAATAGAATTGCCAAAAGGAGCAACATGCGTTGACTTTGCATATCGTGTTCACAGTGAAGTAGGGGATAAAATGGTTGGTGCTATAGTAAATGATAGTATTGTTCCATTTGATTATACCCTTAAAACAGGTGACATTATAAAAGTAAACACTAGTAAATTATCAAAAGGTCCTAATAAAGATTGGTTAAATTTTGTTGTTACCTCACAAGCAAGAAATAAAATAAAAGCTTTTTATACTAGAAGAGAAAAAAATGAAAATTTAGAAAGAGGAATGGCTATCTTTGAAAAAGCCTTAAGAAGAAAAAAAATGTCTCTTCAAGAAACTTTAGATAATTACTTAAATATTATCTTAGATTCTCTAAAACTAAAAGACTTAGATGAATTATATATTGCTATCGGCCAAGGAAAATATACAATATCTGCAGTCATGAAATTAATAGGGAAAAAAGAAGAAAAAACAAATAAAATTTTAAATAAAACATCAGAACAGAAAAAAGCCATTATAAAAAATGATATTTTAGTCGAAGGAATGAATGAAATTAAAGTTAGTTTGTCCGGTTGTTGTAAGCCAATACCCGGAGATAATATTATCGGATATATTACCAAAGGTTCAGGAATAACCGTACACCGTAGTTCATGTAAAAACATTATTGATTTAGATGAAAGACTAATAAACGTCAAATGGAATGAAAATTTATCTAAAAGATTTCCAACAGACTTATTAATTTATACAAGTCCAGATGATAATTTATTAGATATTATTACTAAAGCATCATCAAATAACATTGCTATTGATAGCGTATATACAATAACCAAAAATGACTTTAAAATTTATGCAATAACCATTTTAGTAGAAAATACTGAAAAATTGGATAAGTTTTGTAAAGAGTTAAACAATTTAAAATTTATTCAAAAAGTAGAAAGGCAGATGAATTAGTGAAAGTAGTTGTTCAAAGATGTGAAAGGGCAAAAGTAACCGTAGATAATAAAATTGTCGGAAGTATTGAGCAAGGAATAATGCTTTTAGTAGGATTTACAGAAGGTGATAACTCTAAAAATATTGATTATTTAGTAGATAAAATTGTTAATTTAAGGATTTTTGATGATTCAAATGGTATAATGAATAAAAGTTTATTTGAAATATCTGGAAGTATTCTTTCTATTAGTCAATTTACGTTATATGCAGATACCAGCAAAGGAAGAAGACCAAGCTATATTAACGCTTTATCTGGAGAAAAAGCCATAAATTTATATGATGAATTTAATCAAAAATTAAAAAATAAAGGAGTTAATGTAGAAACTGGTATTTTTGGAGCTGATATGAAAGTAGATTTTATAAACGATGGTCCAGTTACAATAATATTAGAAAAATAATTGTCAAATGAAAGTAGACTCAAAAATATGAGTTTACTTTTTTATATATATTTGATATATTTATCTAAAAGGATAGTGATGATTGTGAAGAAAACTAAGCTTGATAAACCATTGCTAATAGTAATGTTAATATTCATGATTTTCGGATTAATTATGGTATTAAGTGCTTCTTCAATGGCATCTTACATGCGATATGATAAAAACATCTATGATTATTTTATAAGACAAGCTATTTTCATGCTAGCCGGTTTAGTAGGATTTTTTACGGCTATTTATTTTCCTACTAAATTATTTAAAAAATTATCACCATTTTTAATTTTTATTCTTTTAATTTCATTATTTGGTTTATTTGCAATAGGTGAAACTTTTAATGCTACTAAAGGTTGGTATGATTTAAAAATTATTACTGTTCAACCAAGTGAAGTAGGGAAAATAATAATAGTTTTATATTTAGCATACTATTATGAAAAACACAAAGATAATTTAGATAATCAATGGACATTATTAAAACCTATCATCCTAGTATTAATTGTATTTATGTGTGTAACAATGCAGCCAGACTTAGGAACAGCTTGCGTCATTGCAGGAATAACTATATTAATCTTTTATGCCCTACCGTTAAAAAAAGAAACTAAAACCCCAATTAATAGAATTTTTATTGGAGGTATTTTACTAGCATGCTTATCATTATTATTAACAGGTGGTTCTTTTTTAAGAGATTATCAATTACAAAGATTCAATTTCTTAAACCCATGTGAAAGATATGAAGAAGAAAGTGGCTATCAATTATGTAATAGCTTAATTGCCTTCAAAAACGGTGGATTACTAGGAAAAGGTATTGGTGAAAGTACCCAAAAGTATTTATATCTTCCAGAATCACATACCGATTTTATATTTCCTATAATTGTTGAAGAATGGGGCTTATTGGTAGGACTTGCAATTATTTCCATGTATCTATTTATTTTATATAGAATCTTAAACATTGCTAAAAGAGCAAATAATTTAGGAAATTCTATTATTGCCTATGGAGTATTTGCATATTTACTATTACATATTGCAATTAATTTAGTTGGAGTAATGGGAATCGGACCATTAACTGGCGTACCACTACCATTTTTATCTTATGGAGGAAGCTATACCTTAACATTATTGTTTTCTATGGGATTAGTTCAAAGAGTACACTATGAAACTTATCGAAAGAATAAAAATCATATAAAGTAATTATTCGAAATGTGTCAAATAAAAGTAAAAGTGTTTACAACACAAAAAAAAAATGATATATTGTAAATGTAGAAAGTAGTAAAAATATTACTTATACGAGATAAAATTATAAAAGGAGGAAATATGTCAAAATTTGTAGCAGACCCTTTCACATTAAGAAATAAAGGAAATGAAATAATTGATAAATCACATGAATTTGATGAGAATGTTAATAAAATTTATCAAACAATTGGAGAAATGGTAAATAGTAATTATCTTGATCCTGCGGCTAGAGCAATAGCAGGTGAAATTGAAACATATCGTGATGATTTAAATAAAATGACAAGAGTAATTTCAGACTATGGAAACTTTTGCATAACTGCAAGCAGCAAGGTTATTAAAAATCAAGATAATATTATATCATCTATAAAATAAGGAGGAAATATGAACGACGGAACAATTATTACATATGAACGAGTAAGAGCAAATGCAAATACAATTAGAGAATGCTCTACTAAAATGAGAAATATATTTGATGATTTCAATCAAGCAATGAATCAAGTTGGCTCAGATGATGTTTTCATGGGACAAGCAAGTGAAGCATTAAAAAGTAGATTTAATGCTCTAAAGGGAAGATTTGAATCATATACCGCAAAAGTAGATCAATTTGCTAATATGATTTCTAGTGCTGCAGAGCAAACAGAATCAACTGAAAAAAGCATTGCTGGAGATGCAGACACATTAGCAGGATAATTAGTGCTGTAATTTTAAATAGTAATAAAAAAATAGAATAAAACTAGTACTAAATAGTGCTAGTTTTATTCTATAGAAAATCTTTAAATAGTTTAGGATACCAATGAATTTTTAGAACATAAATTTTTTTATAATAGATATTACATTATGAAGAAATTTAAAAAAGAAATAGGAATAACAATTTTTGATTATTTAAATAAATACAGAGTTAATAATAGTATTAAACAAATAAATAACAGTAATGACTCATTAACTAAGATAGCCCTTAATAATGGATTTTACTCACTTGAATATTTTTCAGAAATTTTTAAAAAAGAAATAGGTGTTTCTCCTCAAAAATATAAAAAAATAATAATAAGCAAATACATATATGATGATAGCTATACATTTGCTCTTACTAATATAATTAAAATTAATAAAATTATCAATTTTACCCAAAAATATAAAAGTAAACGTAAAATTAAATCTACACCAGTTATGAAATTGTCAATATTTAATAGATAATAAGAAAATTACAAGACTAAAATTATATTATTTATGAAATTTTATTTTTTGAATATAGTATTTATAAATATAAACAAAATCTTAATAGCAAATAAAATTTACTTAAATTAAGTAAAGGACTAATTAATTAATTTTTTTCATATAATTATATAGGTGATATTGATGAAAAAAATACTATTATTTAGTCTTTTGTTTTTTATAGGAATAAATAATATTCAAGCCTCAACACAAACTGCATCTTCATATGTTTTGATGGATATGGATTCTGGTAGAGTTTTAAAATCAAAAGATAAAGATACACCAAGATTAATTGCTTCAATCACTAAAATTATGACCTGTATTTTAGCACTAGAAAATAAAAATATTGAAGATATAGTAACCGTAGATGATTCAATTAACAAAAGTTATGGTTCAGGAATCTATATATCCGTAGGAGAAAAAATATCTTTATTAGATTTATTATATGGATTGATGCTTCGTAGTGGAAATGATGCTGCCATTATGATAAGTACATATGTTTCGGGAAGTGAAGAAGAATTTGTAAAACTAATGAATCAAAAAGCCAAAGAAATAGGAATGAAAAATACTATCTTCTATAATTCAAGTGGACTAGATAATACTACTAGAGGAAATTTATCCACTGCTTATGATATGGCTCTTTTAACAAGATATGCTATGCAAAATGAGCAATATAGAAATATTGTTAAAACTAAAGAGTATACGGTTAAAACTAATTTAAAAACATACGTGTGGTACAACAAAAATAAATTGCTTCAATATGATTACATTACTGGTGGAAAGACAGGATATACCGAAAAAGCAAAAAGAACTTTGGTATCAACAGCCAGCAAAAATAATCTTAATTTAATAGTAGTTACAATCAAAGATTCTGACGATTGGAATACTCATAAATCTTTATATGAAGAAGCTTTTGACACATATAAGTCATATAAAATAATAGATAAAGATAATTTTTTTGTAATCGGAGATACATATTATGATGATCTATATATAAAAAATGATATTAAAGTTATTTTAAAACAAGATGAAACAAAATCATTAATATCGCATATTAAATTGGAAAAAGTAAATAATTATCAAAATAATCAAAAAGTGGGAGTTAATTATATTTATCTAGGAGATACTCTTATACATCAAGAAGATATTTATGCCAAAAAAGATTCTAAAACATTAAATATTTTTAATAAAATAAAAAATTGGTTTAAAAATAAAAAATAAATTCAGATTCATAAAAAGAATCTTTTTTTATATTATTAAATAGAGGGATAACATGATTAACTATATTTTTGGCTTATTTTTTATTACCGGTATTATTTACAGCTTTATTACTAATACTAATATTAGCGAAGAAATGTTACTTGCATCTTCAAATAGTATAGAATTAATTTTTTCTATTATACCAGTTATTTGTCTTTGGTTAGGTATTATGAATATTGCTAAAAAAAGTGGATTATTAGATAAATTAGCAAAAATGTTAACACCAATTCTTAAAATTATATTTCCTGAAATTCCCCAAAATAGTCCATGTTTTTCCTATATTGGATCAAATATTATGATGAATATGTTAGGACTTGGCAATGCTGCAACACCATTTGGCTTAAAAGCAATTAAAGAAATGCAAGAGTTTAATGATAAGAAAGATACTGCCTCAAGAAGTATGATAACTTTTTTAGTTTTAAATACCGCTTCAGTTACAATTATGCCTACAACAATTATCAGTTTAAGAATGTTATATGGTAGCGTATCTCCAGAATCAATTATTCCTTATATAATTATAACTTCATCACTATCATGTATTATTGGTTTAATTATTGATAGAATATTATATTTAGTGGTGAGAAAATGATTGAAATATCAAAATTTATAATTCCTTTAATTACCTTGATTGTTATTGTCTATGGAATTATTAAAAAAGTAAATATTTATGACGAATTCATAGAAGGAATAAAAGAAGGTTTAGATATATCATTAAGTATTTTTCCTTCCATGTTTGCTATTATTATATCGGTTTCCGTATTTGTAAAAAGTAACTTTTTAAATGATTTTATATCTTTAATAGACATTTCTTTATTTCCTAAAGAAATATTATCAATAGCTATATTAAGGCCAATATCATCATCTTCATCATTAATGATTTTAAATAATATTTTAAGTACCTATGGACCAGATTCATTAATTGGAAAAATATCTTCTATTATTACAGGAAGTACTGATACGACAATATATATTATTGGCTTATATTATTCTAGTATTAAAATAAAAAAAATAAGATATTCCTTACTAGTAGGACTTTTAGCTGATTTTGCATGTGTTGTAATAAGCATTTTAATAGTTAATATTATTTAAAAATAAAAGCAACCATTATAGGTTACTTTTATTTAGGTTACATCCATTCATGTTAGCATTATTTGAATTACCTTCATGGGCATTACATGAATTGCAGCTTGAAGTTCTATTCATATTATTCTTACATGAATTAGAATTTTTAGACTTTTTGTTTTTAGCCATAATTATCACCCGCTATTATTATTAGCAAAGAATACATTTTTATGTATGAAATACTAGTATTTTTATTTGTTTTTTGATAAAATACATATAAGGAAGTGAATACATGATAAGTATATTTAAAAAATTATTTGATAATGAATATAAAGAATTAAAAAGATTTAATGAAATAGCTACAAGAATAGATGCACTAGATAAAGAGTATAGTAAATTATCTGATAAAAAATTAGCATCTAAAACAGTAGAATTTAAAAAAAGACTATCAGATGGAGAAACTTTAGAAGATATTTTAGTAGAAGCATTTGCTACTATTCGTGAAGCTGCATATAGAATCATTGGTGAAAAAGCTTACTTTTGTCAATTATTGGGAGGACTAGCTATTCACTATGGAAATATAGCAGAAATGAAAACTGGAGAAGGAAAAACTTTAACCACTATTTTTCCAGCATATCTTAATGCACTAACAGGATTAGGAGTACATGTTGTTACCGTAAATGAATATCTTACTCAAAGAAATGCTGAATGGATGGGTCCAATTTTCAAATTTTTAGGTTTAACAGTAGGAATCAATTTAAGAGAATTATCACCAAAAGAAAAACAAGAAGTTTATAATTGTGACATTATGTACACTACAAATAATGAATTAGGTTTCGATTACTTAAGAGATAACATGGTAGTCAAAAAAGAAAATCGTGTTGGAAGAAAACTTAACTATTGTATTATTGATGAAGTAGATTCAGTTTTAATTGATGAAGCCAGAACGCCATTAATTATTTCTGGTGGTGTTATGCAAAATGTCAATTTGTTTGAACAAGCAGATACATTTGTTAAGTCTTTAAAAGAAAATGTTGATTATATTAAAGATGAAAAAACGAGAAGTATTTCACTAACCGATGAAGGATCACATAAATGTGAGAAAATTTTTAAAATCAATAATTTATATGATATTAATAATACTGCATTAGTTCATCATATAAACCTTGCATTAAAAGCTAATTATTTTATGAAAAAGGATGTCGACTATGTTGTCCAAGAAGGAGAAGTAGTAATTGTTGATCAATTTACTGGGCGCCTAATGAAAGGAAGAGCTTTCTCAGAAGGACTTCATCAAGCAATTGAGGCTAAAGAAAAAGTAAAAATTAACCAAGAAACCAAAACTTTAGCAACTATTACATTTCAAAATTTATTTAGAATGTATAATAAATTATCAGGAATGACTGGAACAGCAAAAACAGAAGAAGAAGAATTTAGAAATATTTACAATATGTATGTAATATGTATTCCAACAAATAAGCCAGTAATTCGTGAAGATGCTACTGACTTATTATATCCAGGTAAAGAAGGAAAGTATAATGCAATCATTAGAGTAGTTGAAGAAAGACATAAATTAGGACAACCAATCTTAATAGGAACAATTGCCATTGAAACAAGTGAATTACTTAGTAAAATGCTTACTAAAAAGAAAATAAAACATGAAGTTTTAAATGCCAAAAACCATGCTCGTGAGGCTGAAATAATCGCTCATGCCGGTGAAAAAGGAGCTGTTACTATAGCTACTAATATGGCAGGACGTGGAACTGATATTAAATTAGGCGAAGGTGTTAAAGAACTTGGTGGACTTTGTGTAATAGGAACAGAACGCCATGAATCACGCCGTATTGATAATCAGCTTCGCGGTCGTGCAGGAAGACAAGGAGATCCGGGATTTAGCCAATTTTTTGTTTCATTCGAAGATGACCTTTTAATAAGATTTGGCTCAGATAGATACAAACAAATGATGGCAAGTGTAGGCTTTACTGGAGATCAAGCAATTAGAAATAATATGTTTGCTAAAACAGTAGAAACTGCTCAAAAAAGAGTAGAAGGAAATAATTTTGATATTAGAAAACATCTTCTTAGCTACGATGATGTTATGAATAATCAAAGAACAATAATTTATGAAAGAAGAAATCAAATATTAGATAATGACTCTATACATGATATAGTTATAAATGGATTTAATGAATACATAACTAATTTAGTAATGTCTCATTTAATAGAAAGTAAAAATTTATCAGAAAAAGATTATGAAGAAATATTAGAAGCTTCAAATGAAAATTTACTAAAAAAATATCGTCTAAATTTATCAGAAATTAAAGATAAAAATCATGAAGAAGTTATTAACATCATCTACGAAAAAGTATTAAAAGATTATGAAGAAAAATTACAAGACATCCCTAAAGAAGTAGCAAATGAATTTGAAAAAGCTATTTCTCTTAGAGTAATAGATAGTAATTGGATGGAACACATCAGTACAATGAGCCATTTACGTGAAGGAGTAGGGTTAAGAGGATACGCAAATGTTAATCCATTAGATGCTTATACTAAAGAAGGATATACTTTATTTGACAATATGTTAAATAAAATAAATACAGAGACAAGTATTTATCTTTTAAAATCAGAAATAAAACAAAATACAGAAAGAAAAGAAGTTGTCAAAAAAGTTATTACTAACGACGGTAAAGATACTGTCAAAAGTTCTAAAAAAACCACAAAAGTTGGCAGAAATGATCCATGTCCATGTGGCTCAGGGAAGAAATATAAACAATGCTGTGGTAAATAACTCGTAAAGTCCCATAAATAAAGGGAAAACACGAGTTTTTCTTTTTATCAAAAAATACCCCAAAATAGGGGTTGGAGCCATTCTGGAGCCATTTTGATTTAAATATTGGACTATACAAGTAAAATTTATTATGGTTTCATGGTATAATTATGTATGAAAGTTGATGATATAATGAGCAAAATAGATTTGATTGAATTCACTGATAAAAAAGATAGTTATGAATTAATGTACAAATGGTGTAGTCAAGAATTTATTTATGAGTGGTTTGAACAAAGAAACCTTTCATATGAAGAGATAGAAAACAAATATAAAAATAAATTATTAGCAAATCAGCAACAGTTATTTTTTATAAATTATAATGATAATAAAATAGGATTTGTTCAAATTTATAAATATGATGATAAGAAAAGTGAATCATTTAAAAAATATGATAGTAT
>CALVON010000020.1 GCA_944350315.1 uncultured Bacilli bacterium
GATAAATTACATTATCATAAATTAAATGAAATGAAGAACAAACATCAATTTGGGTAGAAGTTTTTTGATTATTTAAAGGGCTTTCTTGAAATTTATATGTGTTGCTGTATTGACACCAAGATTACAAGAGTTCTGGACGACTTGAAGATAAGTTTGCGTTCCGTGACCTCCAGCTTTCCAACATCTTATTTTTGCGCCTTCTACAGTGATACTTCCACTATCATGAAAAGTATCATTTAGAAGGTCTATGGTATTTTCTTCGACAGAAGCAGCTAAAGTAATAATTTTAAAAGTAGAACCTGGTTCATAGGTTGCCCAAATTGCGTGATTTCTATTAATTGTTTCAATACTATAATCTTGATAATTTGCAGGATCAAAGTCAGGCTTTGAAGAAATCGCTAGAATTTCACCATTGTTTGGATCCATTACAATAGCCCATGCACCATCTGCATTATATTTTTCCATGACGTTATTTAATTCTCTTTCTACTGAAGCTTGAATGTCATAATTTATTGTTAAATAGATGTCCATTCCATTTGTTGGTTCTTCATAAACGCTACTTTTATCTAATTTATTTCCTTTGGCGTCAGAATAGTATTTTATAGCTCCGTTTTTTCCAGTTAAATATTTGTCATACTGAAGTTCTAGCCCAGATAGTCCTTGATTGTCAATTCCTACATATCCTATTGTATGAGATAATAGTGTATTATATGGATAATATCTTTTGCCTTCTTTTAATAAATATATACCATCATAATTTAATGCACTTATTTTATCAGCAATTTCATAAGATAATTGTCTACCTTCAGGATGAACTATTTCAACGGATGATTTTTTGTTTACATGTTCACTGATTTTTGATTCATCTACATTTAAAATTTCTGCTAAATCTTTTATTACAGCATTTTTGTCTTTTATTTGATTAGGTACTATGACTAATGATACGGTTGTTAAATTATCTGCAATAGTAATGTTATCACTTGTAAGTATTTTTCCTCTATTTGCTCCAATAGTTAGGTTTCTACTCCAAAGATTATTAGCAAGGTTGTTTAAATTATTATAATCAAAAACTTGAATATAAAATACTTTACATATAATTATAATAAAACAAAAAGCGATAATTAAAAATATTATTTTAATCCGTTTATGTATTTTTTTATTAAACATAATATCCCTCTTTAAATTATATTCTTTATTTTTTTTTATATGAGACATAAAAAAGAGGCTGACCCCCTAAGGAACAGCCTCCCAAAAAGAATAAAAAGGGGTTGGCTAGTGTGATACTAGCACCAATTCGTCTAAAATTTGAATTGGTGATTAATATACTAATCGAAGTTAACGTTTTTGTCAATACTTAATTTAAAAAAAATGTAAAAAATTTAAAGTTGGTTGAAAATTATAATTAGATATGTTATTCTAATTATGATAAGGTGATTTTTATGAGAAAAAAATTTAGTAAAAATAAAATTTTAATAATTGTGATATTTGTGGTAGGTGTTTTTATTGTTGGTGGGACATATGCTTTTTTGACATTTGCAATGAATATTACAAATGGTAATGTTAATGGAATGCTGGAATGTTTTCAAATAGAATATAGTATTGAAAATAGTGATTCTGAGGTAGGAAATAGAGAGATAACCGGAACATTGTTTCCATCTATTAATGCAGGTGGTGGGCTTAATGGAAGAGTGACAATCGGTGTAAATTCAGCTTGTAATGTTACTGGAGTTGGAACATTGTATTTATTTGTTAATGAAGAAACTTCTAGTGAATTATTAAAATTAGCTGAACCGCATTGCGAAAATTCTTTGACTTTAGAGACGTTAAGTGAATTTACTACTAGTGATTCTTGTAATAATTCTGGTAATGGTGTTTGGGTATCGAATGGAACAGGTATAAAATATGCTGTTTATTCAAATAACACATTTGCTAATGATCCTCTTAATGTTGGTTATATTACAAGTGATGATATTGGGAATGATGTAGTAATTTTTAATAATTTTGATGTTAGTGCAACAAGCAAAAGTTATTATATATATATATGGATGGATGGTTATTTGACAGACAATACAATAGTTAATTTGCCATTTAGTGGGTATATTCATGCTTCTGTTATTCAAAGTGAATAATTGTATAGACATTGTTTTCAATGTCTTTTTTTAACCAATTTATTCTATTTGCATATAATTAATTAGGTGATTATATTATGAATAGTATATTTGATGGAGTTGTAATAGATCCTGGACATGGAGGGGTAGATAGTGGCGCAATAGGTAGTGATTTGTTGGAAAAAGAGTATAATTTACTTATAAGTAAATATATGTATGATCGTTTTAGAGAGTTAGGTGTTCCTGTATATTTGACTAGAGAGAGTGATGTAACTCTTGAGCCAAATGATAGGGTAAAAAAAGTATTATCTTTTTTTGGAAATAATCCTAATGTTGTAGTTATTTCTAATCACTTAAATGCAGGAGGAGCGGAGTTCAGTTACCATTACATAATTTAATTGGGTATTTAGCCGGCTATATTTAAATGAAATAAATTCATTGATAAATTATACTAAAATTAAGTTTTTAACTTAAATAAAGGCATAAAATAAAGAATTTTCAATATATTTCACTTCAAATGTTAAAAATTGTCAAATTTTGCTGTATAATATAGTTAAGAATAGCAGTATCATTCTTTTTTAAGATGGATACTGCTTATTTTTTTTGAAGTGAGGTGTTAAGTATGAAAGCATTATTTTCTAAAAAAGAAAAACTGCAAGAAGATGATGAAATATTTTTTTCATTAGCACCACGAGATGATGTTGATGAAAAAAATATATACTTTAATAGTTTTATGCAAGCACTTAAGCATAAAAGTAAAATAATTGCATTTACCGGGAGATATGGGATAGGTAAAACTAGTATAATAAATTCAATATTAAAAAAATTAGATAACAGTTATAAAAATATAAGAATATCCTTAGGAAATTATAAACAAACATCGAATGATAAAACTGATATCGACACTAATGAAATAGAAACAAAAATATTACAACAAATAATTTATACTATTGATGAAAATAAATTACCTATGTCTAGATTTAAAAGAATTAAATATATTAGTGGAGTTAAAAAATT
>CALVON010000021.1 GCA_944350315.1 uncultured Bacilli bacterium
AAATGGCTTTTAAGTACTTTACTTAAAAGCCACCGTTATTATACATAGATTATAACATAATCATGGTATTTATGTCTATATTTAAATTACAAAAATGTTTTTATAAATATCTTCTATATTTATACAATTATTTTAATTATAAGGTATTACGATAGAGTAAATGGCTTTTAAGTAAAGTACTTAATAATCATTTTGGAGGATGTATGAGTATGAATAAGTATAGAAAATTATCAATAACTTTATTAATTATATCAGTGATATTTATAATATTAGGTGGAACTTTATCTTTATGGACTTGGAATAGCAGTGAAAATAAGAATGTTGTTTTTAATACAGCTTCTAATTTACAAGATTATATTATTTATGATGAAGGAGAATCTAAATTTGTCGGAGATTTTCAAGTAAGTGATAGTTATTTAGATGGAGTACATACGACAATTTCTTTATATAAAACAGAAGAAGTTAATGATGTAGATTTATATGCTACTATAAATATGGATATTAATAGTATTGGTAAGAACATAAAAAGTTTACCAGGATTAAAATGGGTAGTTACTTCAGGTAATAGTACTGATAGTAATCGTGAAATATTAAGTCAAGGTAATTTTTTAGGTACTAATGATGGGGATACTTTAGTACTATATAATAATATTGAAGTATTAACTACTAAGAAAGAATTTACTATATGGTTATGGTTAGATTCTTCTAGTAATTTAGATAGTGAATTAACAGGAGAAACAATAGATACATCTATATGGACACAAATAGATCAAATAATAGAAAATAGATATGAAATAACTAATATATCAGTATATAATAAAATGATATCAGCAACAGTAGTTAATAGTACTGCAAATATTATGTACTATCAGGTAACTACTAGCAATACTGAGCCTACTGAATGGATAGAAATACCAGAAGAAGATATTGGTAATATATATACTTTAGAATATAATGCATTAAATACTGGTACAAACTATGTGTGGTTTAAAGATAGTAATAATAAAGTAATAAGTAAAGATATTCATGTATATGAAACATATAATATAACTTATTTAGATGTTGGAGGAACTACATTTGGTGGAGTACATGATGAAGAATATCCTCAAACATATAATACAGGGGGTATTACTTATTTAGACATGCCTATTAAAGAAGGATATAGTTTTTCTGGGTATTATTTAAATAGTGATGGTAGTGGAGAAGTAATAACAAGTATTAGTGAAAGCCAAGTAGGTAATTTAACTTTATATGCTAAATGGATAGATAATATAGCACCATATGGAACAGCTAATTTGTCGCTTACTGATGGAGTATTTACATTAACTTTATCAGATTATGTGGATAAGGGTTCCGGACTAATAAATACATATGGATATGCATTATCCACGTCAAGTACATGTAGTGGTGTAACCTATACTGAATCTAGTGAACTTTCTATGGAATTTAATGATATTTATGAATTTGATACTAAATATTATGGATGTATAAAACTTACGGATAATGCTGGTAATGTAGGGTATATGATTTCAGGAAAAATTGAATATAAAACAAATAATGTTGAGAATTTGTATACAACTCCAGGCTCATATGAATATGTAATTCAACAACAAGGTCTTTACAAACTGGAAGCATGGGGAGCTCAAGGTGGAACTTATAATAAATATATTGGGGGATATGGTGGATATTCGACTGGAGATATATTTTTGAATAAAGGTAATGTGTTATATATTAATGTCGGTGGCCTGGGAGGATCAGAGAACACAACAAAAAATAATGGGGGATATAACGGTGGCGGTTTTTCTGGGAATAATGCTAATTATAAATCTTTTGGTGGTGGCGGTGCTACTCATATAGCATTGTCATCTGGGCTGTTATCTACATTTTCTTCTAAAATAGATGATATATTGATAGTGGCTGGTGGTGGTGGTGGTGCTACTTCTGGTAGTACAACTTCTGCAGGTAGTGGCGGTGGATTCATAGGAAATAAGGGAACGGCATCAAATGCCTCTTTTAACAATAGTACATATATACCTGGTGGGGGCACTCAAATTGGTCCAGGATATGCGTATGGAGGAACAACAAGGCAAGGCTTATTTGGCAGTGGCAAGCAGTCCAACACAAGTGGTTGGGGCGGTGGTGGTGGTGGATATTATGGTGGTTCTAATGGAAATGGAACAACTGGTGCTGGCGGTTCTGGATATATAGGAAATGGTTTATTGACGAATAAATATATGTATTGTTATGATTGCTCTACATCGTCGGATGAAAACACAAAAACATATAGTACGATTAATGTATCTAGTGATCCAATATCTAATTATGCAAAAGAAGGAGATGGAGCTGTCAAAATAACATCATATTTAGCGATTAACAATAATACTATTTTGTTAACTTATAACAATAATAAGGGATCAGGATGCTATAACAAATCAATAACATTTAATGAAAAATATGGTGTTTTGTGTACGCCAATAAGACGTGGATATACTTTTGATGGATGGTATACTAGTATGAATGGTGGTACACTAGTTACTAAAGATACATTAGTTATTAGTGATACAAACCATACAATATATGCCCATTGGACTAAAGCAACAAAACCTATAATTACTTTTGAAACGAATGGGAATGGTGGATATACTAAAGATGGAATTTCTAGCAGAATAATTGTTACTAAAGGGAATAATGCTTTAGATACAACAACATTTAAATATATATTTTCCAATGATATTAATGCGGAACCTACAACTAGTTTTATAAATGGGAATACATATTCATTAAATGAAGGAGAAGGTGCATATTATTTAATAGCAGAAGCATGTGATATTAATGGAGAGTGTATTAAAGAGATATCAGAACCTTTTTATTTGGATACTGTAGGTTCTAGAGCTTCTTTGAATTTATCTAGTTTAAAAAATGTAATAACAGTAAATGTTGGTGCATATGATAATGGAAGTGGAATCTTAAAATATGGATATTTGATTCAAGAAGATAGTACTTGTCCTGTGTCAGGATATACTGAATCTAATAATGCAAACTATACATTTAGTGTTCCTAGTAAAGGAAATTATTACGTTTGTGTAAAAGTTTATGACAATGTTAATAACAATAATGTTATTTCTAATAGTATATATCTAGATTTGCCTTTAAATGGTGCTGAGCCAGTATTAGATGAAGGAATGATCCCAATAACCTTTGATGTATTAGGGGATAATACTATAATTAAAACAGTATCAGCAGATGATACTAGTTGGTATAATTATGATAATAAAGAGTGGGCTAATGTAATATTAGTCACCGAAGAATCGAGGGATACATATCTAAATACAACTGGCGTAGAAGTAAATCAGTCAGATATATTAGCATACTTTGTATGGATACCAAGATATAAGTATAAGATATGGACATTATCAGAAAGTAGTACAGGAGAGGAACAAGAAATAGAAATAATATTTCAACCAAGTAGTGAAATATCAGAAGGAAGTCAAGTGGGCGAATATATAACTCATCCAGCATTCTGGTTGGATGATGATAGTGATGGAGTAAGAGAAGATGACGAAGAGTTATCTGGAATATGGGTAGGAAAATTTGAAAGTACTGGTAATGGTACAACGCCGACAATACTCCCTGATAAAAAATCATTAAAAAATCAAACAACATTAAAAGCTTTTCAAACATCTTTAAAATTTGCTGGAGGAACTCTTTCTAAAAGTGAAGTTACATTTTCGGGATCAGCAACTTATGGACTTTCGGCAAATTCAGATAGTCATATGATGAAGAATAGTGAATGGGGAGCAGTAGCTTATTTATCACATTCAAAATATGGAGTAAATAGAGAAATATATATAAATAATAGTAGTGGTTATTATACCGGAAGAAGTGGCGGAAATGTAGGTGGTAGTACTCCGATAAATGAAACATATTCTGGTCAATCATCAACAACGCAATATAATACATATGGATTTTATACCTGGGATGGATATTTGTTAAATTACAATACTAATGTTAAATCGACAACAAGGGATTTAACCAAAGTAGCAAGCACAACAGGGAATATTACTGGGATATATGACATGTCTGGAGGTTCGTATGAAAGAGTAATGGGGAATTATAAAGATACGATAGCTTCAAGTGGATTTAGTACTTTACCAGTGAATAAATATTATGATAAGTACTCTACTACAAGCAGTTTAACGGCTTGTAGTGATGGCATATGCTATGGTCATGCTCTTTCAGAGACATTATTGTGGTATAGTGATTCTAAACGTATGACAACTTCAAGTAATCCATGGTTTAATCGCGGCGGTTATTATAACGATAAAGTTAAAGCAGGAATATTTTATTTTGGTATTGCTAATGGTGCTGCCTCTTCTAATACTGGATTTCGCGTTGTCTTAGCAAACCAATAATTTTGTTAATGTAAACTTTATATAAAATGATTGTTTGTTTTTATAATTTATGTTATATTAATGATAGGTGATGTTATGGAATATGGAAAGTTAATAGTAGTGGAAGGAACGGATTGTTCTGGAAAAGAAACACAGACTAATTTATTGATAGAAAGACTTAGAAATGATGGCATAAAAGTAAAAAAATATAGCTTTCCAAATTATAATAGTACGACAGGGAAGATTATTGGAGGACCATATTTAGGAAAAGATTATATATGTGATGGATGGTTTAATGAAGGAGCTACTAATGTTGATCCGATGGTTTCTTGTTTGTATTATGTGGCAGATAGAAAATATAATATATGGGTAATTTTAGAAGATCTTAAGAATGGATTTAATGTTGTTTTAGATAGATATGTATATTCGAATATGGCTCATCAAGGTGGTAAGTTAAAAACTTTTGAGGAAAGAGACAAGATGTTTTCTTGGATTGAAAAGTTAGAGTTTGAATTATTAGAATTACCACATGCTGATATTAAAGTGTTTTTACATATGCCATATGAGGCATCATTGAAATTAAAAGCAAGTAGATCAAAAGATGAAAGAATGGACCAACTTGAAAAGTCAAAAGAACATTTATTGATGGCAGAACAAGCATATTTAGAATTGGCTAAGAAATATGATTTTTATAAAATAGAATGTGCTAAAGGGGAAGATGCTAAATCAATAGAAGAAATTAATGATATATTATATAAATTTGTATTAGAAAAATTAAAAAAATAATATAGTGATTGACTATATTATTTTTCTATATAAATATTTTTAATTATTTTATAATTTATTTTATATTTAATAATTGTATCTAAAAATGAAGTGGGAATGTTAATATTATATGTTATAGTATTATCAAAATTTTTATGATTAATTTTAATATTTTGAAGGAGATAGTCAATTTGTTTAATGTTATTCCAGTCAAAGGTAATTTCAATATTTAAACCGTTAATTAATTCTTTTAAATTATTTTCTTTTAATGCATTAGAAACACTTTTTGAGTAGGCTCTGATAAGACCATTAGCTCCTAATTTTATTCCTCCAAAGTATCTTACTACAATAGCTAAAATATAATTTAGTTGATTATTTTCTAAAACTTTTAAAATAGGAATTCCAGCGGTACCAGTAGGTTCTTTATCATCGGATGTTTTTTTATAATTATCAATAATGTATCCATAGCAATAATGAGTAGCATTAGGATATTCTTTTCTTACATTATCTAAGATATAATCAACTTTTGATACATCTGTTATTTTATATAGTAAAGTAATAAATTTTGAATTTTTAATAACTATTTCATATTTGGAATTATTGCTTATAGTATACATATAATCACCAAGTTAATTATATAGAAAAATGAATTAATTAGCAACTAGTTTTTATATAGATTTTGTTATATAATAATATATATAATTGATTTGGAGGTGTATATATGTCTATTATTGATGAACTATTATCAACTACTCCACATAGTCCCGGTTGTTATTTAATGAAAGATAAAAATGGTTGCGTAATATATGTTGGTAAAAGTAAAAATTTAAAAAATAGATTAAGTTCATATTTTAAACAAAGTCATACTGGGAAGACAATGATGTTAGTTAGAGATATAGTATCGTTTGAGTATATTTTAACTAATTCAGAAGTAGAATCTTTATTATTAGAACTTAATTTAATTAAAAAGTATACTCCAAAATATAATATACTTTATAAAGATGATAAAACTTATCCTTATATTGAACTTACTAATGACAAAATACCAAGATTACTAATTGTTAGAAATCCTAATATGAAAAGAGGTGGAAATAGAAAATTATTTGGTCCATATCCAAATGTGACGGCAGCAAGAAAAGTAGTAGAAATACTTAATAGATTATATCCACTTAGAAAATGTCGTACTATGGGGAAAAAAGAATGTCTTTATTATCATATTGGGGAATGTTTAGGATATTGTATTAATGATGTTGATGATGAGAAAATAAGACTTATGAAAGAAGAAATTATTGATTTTTTTAATGGTAATAGTGATAAGATAATATCAAAAATAGAAGAAAAAATGTATGATAGTTCTTCTAAACTACAATTTGAGAAAGCTATTGAATATAAAGAAATTTTAGATTATATAAAAATAACTTTAGAAAAACAAAAAGTAGAACTTGATGATAATTATGATCGTGATGTAATTGGATACTATGAATTAGATAATTATTTGGTTATGGTTATTTTATTTATTCGTGGTGGTAAGTTAATTGATAAGAAAAATGATATTTTTCCGATGATAGGAACTTTAGAAGAAGAGGTTAATAATTATATATCTAATTTTTATGATAAGCATTTTACAAAAGTAAAAGAAGTAATGGTACCAGATATTGTTGACGTTTCATTAATGAGAGAAGGGTTTAATTTAAATTTTATAACACCATTAAAAGGTACAAAGAAAAAGATATTAAATTTAGCAATGGATAATGCCAAAAACTATTATAATGAGCAAATATCTTTGATAAAAAAAGATGAAGAAAAACTTAGTAGTAGTTTAAATGAACTTGCTAATTTACTTGGAATAGATAAGTGTAGTCATATTGAACTATTTGATAATTCAAATATTTTTGGAAGTTTTAATGTTTCTGGAATGGTTGTCTTTATTGACGGGAAAAAAGCTACACAATTATATAGAAAGTTTAAAATAACTAATGATAAAAATGATGATTATGGGACAATGAAAGAAGTTATTTATAGAAGATATTTTAGGGTATTAAAAGATAATTTAGAAAGACCTGATTTAATAATTGTAGATGGTGGGATAGGACAAGTTAATATATGTCGTGAGGTAGTTGATTCTCTTGGTTTAAATATTCCTGTGGCAGGATTAAAAAAAGATAATAAACATAATACAAATACTTTAGTTGGAGGTTATCCTCTTAGAGAAATACCAATAAAAAGAGATAGTTATTTATTTTTATTACTTACTAGAATGCAAGATGAAGTTCATAGATATACAATAAGTTATCATAAAGATATTAGAAGTAAGGGGGCGTTAGCTTCAATTCTTGATAATATTTCTGGTATTGGTGAAGTAAGAAAGAAAAATATTTTGAAAAAATATCATACTATTGATAAAATGAAAAAAGCAAGCATTGAAGAATTAAGTGAAATTATGCCTTTAAATGTAGCTACAGATTTTCATAATTATTTATTGGAGATAGATAATGATAAATAGAGAAAAAATATTAGAAATACTAAAACAATACCATTTTGATAGTGATAAATATATGGTTATATCTGGTGCTGCTATGGTGCTTTATGGAATAAAAGAATTTACTAATGATATAGATATTGCTGTTACTAGGGAATATTATGATTATTTACTTGAAAAATATGATTGTAAATTTGATTGTTATGATAGTAATGGTAATAAATGTTATTATATAGATAATTTTATTAATTTTGGATTAAAATATTATAGTAATAATAAAGATTATATTGAAAAGATACCAGTTCAAAATATTTTTGAAATATTAAAATTAAAGAAAGAATTAAATAGAGAAAAGGATATAATAGATATAGAGAAAATAAATAAATATATGCTAATTAATAATTTAAAAATAGAATAATTTATGGTATACTTAAAGAAGAATAGATTGGGTGAAAGAATGAATGGAAAAATACTAAAAATATCTAGTAATGATTTATATGGTAATGTTGATGAGAGACAAGTGGTAGTATTTGCTTGTTTTAATCATATAAAATATATGAATAAGTATGTATTATTTACATTTTTAGGGGAATATAATAAGAAAAAATTATATTATGGTTCTGTTCATGTAAAAGATGATTCACTAGTTATATTTTCAGTTAAAAATGATGTTATTAACTATATAAATACTTTTATTAATGAGTATATGCAAGGTAGAATTAATACTAATGAATATCAGATAATGAATATTAGTAGTATTAATAAAGTAGTATTAGTTTCTTATAGTGAGATGAATTTTGATAAATTATCTGAATTAGATGCATTATCTATAAAGAAAGAAGTACCTAAAGAAATTTTGCAAGAAAAAGAAAAGAAACCAGTATTTTTATATTTAGTTTTAATAGTATTAATATTGTTATTAGTAGGTATTACATATTTTTATATAAATCCAGAGGCATTTCAAGTAAAATATAAAAGTTTAGAGTGCACACAAGAAAAATATAATGATGATTTGATGATGGAATATGTCGAAAAGAGAACTGTTACTTTTGACAAAAAGGACAAGATAGATAAGATAGAAGTTATCGATATTTATACTTTTTCAGATGAAGAAGAGTATGCATCGTTTAGGGATAATGAGAAACAAAATGAATATTTTAAAGTAGATGGAACTTTTAAATATAATGATAATTCATTGGAACTTAGAATAATATATCAAGATAGTAGTATTATTGATAGTTATGATGAGATAAAAGGTTATTTTGAAAAAGAGGGGTATGATTGTATAGAAGGATATTATTATGAGTAGTTTAAATTTAATAATTGGAGAAGATAAGGAATTAGTAGATTTTTATTTAGAAAATATTTTATCAAAGATAGAAAATTATGATGATAAAAAGATTGAATATGATATGAGTGTTAGTAGTATTAGCGATATAATAGATGAAGCTTCTATGATTAGTTTGTTTTCTGATGAGAAAATTATTATTGGGAATAATTTTAATATTAGTGATATGAATAGTAATGATGTAGATTATTTATCTAAATATATCAAAAATATTAATAATAATGTATGGATAATTCTTATAGCTAAAAAAATAGATGCTAGAGTTAAAGAATATAAAATATTTAAAGATAATTTTAAAATTATTGATATAAATAGTTCTAATAATAAAAGTAATTTATATGAATATGTAAGTAATTATATTAAAGATAAAGGCTATAAGATAGATAGGTATGTATTAGAATATTTACTTAATAGATTAGGAAATGATATCAATAATATTATATTAGAATTAGATAAAATATTTATATATAGAGATGATAGTAAAGTTATTGATAGAGAGACAGTTGATTTATTAATTGAAGAAAATATTGATAATGTTATTTATGAATGGACTAATGCTATATTAGATAAAGATTATGATAAAGTTAGTAAGATGTATGATAATTTTAAATTAGAAAATATAGGGTTTGATTATTTAATTGCTTCTTTGGGAAATAGTTTTAGACAAGCTCTTGTCATTAAGATAATGAATAATAATGGAGAGAGTAATTTTTCAATATCTAAATTTATTGGGAAAAAAGAATTTTATGTAAAGAAAATGATTGATAGATTATATCAATATACTGAGGATGATCTTATTAATTATATAAAAGAGTTAGCTAAAATAGATAGAGAGTTTAAGATGGGAAAAAGTAATATTGATATGTTAGAGTTCTTTTTATTAAAGATATAGTTATTTTTATTGTTTAATAAATTATTTTGTGATATATTTATAGTAGGTGATAGGATGTTTAGTTTAAATAAAAAGGGTTTTACTTTAGTAGAATTATTAGCTACTATTATTATATTGTCTTTGGTACTAGGAATAGCTACAATAGCAACTATTGCCATAATAGATAATGTGAGGGAAAAGGGGTATAAAACAACAATAGAGAATATACAATCAGAAGCTAGCAATTATTTGATTGAAAATAGTGATAGATTATTTTATCTTGAACTTGATGGTGGTAATGAATATCAATGTATTACTATTAAAAATTTAATTGATATGGGTTATTTTGATAGTGA
>CALVON010000022.1 GCA_944350315.1 uncultured Bacilli bacterium
CGTTTGATGTGGGGACAAGGTTTGCTTACAATAATGTAGAACCCTTTATTTTATCTGTATTTTTTCAAGAAACATTTGGAATTAATTTAAAAGATTATATAAATGAAAAGATATTTAAGAAATTAAATATTAAAGAATTTGAATGGGATAATTATGAAAAATATTGTCCAGCAGCTACAGGATTATATTTAAAGCATTCAGATTTTCACAAAATAGGACAACTTTTATTAAATAATGGAAGATATGATGGGAAACAAATTATTCCAGAAAACTGGATAGTAGAGATGACTTCTATGCAATTAGAAACTCCGTCTATATATAAATCAGAAAGAGTTTTTCCTAAAATAGGGATTGGATATTATACTTTTATTTCAAGGGATGGTTATCTTTTTAGAGATGGTTCAAATGGACAATATATTATATTAAATAAAGATAAAAAACTTTTGTTAACAATAATGTCATCTGAAAAAAATATGAAAAATGTTACCGAAGTATTAAGATGCGTAATTTAAAAGAAAAAATATATGAATATTGAAATTCCAGTCTTGTCGGATGAAAAAAGATATATTGATAGGAAAAATCAAAATAACCAAAGTAATTTATTATGTAGAACATATAATTAACCAGCTATAATTATAAGGAGAAATTTTAATGAAAAATAAAATAAATAGAGAAGAGATAGAAATTAAACTTTGTAATTCTGAAGATGTTCATGATATTTATAAAATACAAAATATTGTAATTGATTATTTTAAAGAAAATGAAAAAGGATATTTTCTACCATTTAAAGAAGAAAGTTATTTAAGAATTGTTAATGATTCTGTGAATGATGGAGAAATATATGGAGCGTTTATAAATAATGTAATGGTTGCGTGAATATTTTTATCGGTTTCTAATAGAATGAAAGAAATAAAAAACTATATATCAGATATTGAAGGTAAATGTGCCGATATAAATGGTGTAATTGTATTACCAGAATATAGAGGTAATCATCTTCAAAATATATTAGTAGAGCACTTGGAAAAAAGAGCTAAAGAATTAGGAATTTATAATATTGTAGCAGAAGTAACTTTTGGGAATGAGTATAGTTTAAAAAATCTTCGAAGTATGGGATATGAAATTAAAACTTGGTATCAAAAAGATGAAAATATAAAACGATATATTTTATTAAAAAGATTATAATATGGAGGATATAAATATGAAATCAAAACTATTATTCGAAGAATTGCTAAAGAAAGATAATATAAAAATTTTAGATAAAAATGAAAATATTGTTGTTGATTTATACAATATATATAATCAGTATTCAGATAAATTGTTTTTCTCAGTTATGGAAAACTGTGGAGGTATTATTATTGATAATTGGATAAGATTATATGGTTGTGGGCAATTAAATGTAATTGAAAAAAATAAAAAATATAATAGGGAAAATAGAGTAGATATTATATTAGGAGAAGATATTATTGGTGGTTTATTTGCATTAAAAGATGGATTTGTACATTATTTTGCTCCAGATACTTTAAAATGGGAAAACTTAAATATTTATTATGCGAATTATATAGATTGGTTAATTAATTCAAATGATGGTGTAAATAAATTCTATGAATTATATAGATGGGATAACTGGAAAGATGATGTAAGTAATATTAGTTTAGATAATGGGGTATCATTTTATCCACCATTATTTACTAAATATAATATAAATGAAAGAAGTAAGAAAGTAATAACAATGGATGAAATTATTGGTATAAATATGGAAATATAGGTGAGTTTAAATGGTGCAATTAAGGAAACAAAAAAATGAATTAGAGGAAATTAAAAAGTAATTGTTGACTATGTAGACTAGATATAATGGTACTAATATTCTATATACAGATGAAGAATTATCAAAAACAGCTATACAAATTAAAGAATTTTTAGGTGAATTAAATAATATGATAATATATGAAAACGATATTCCCAGAATCTTTATCGAATTTACTTTGTTTTTTATTAGACATCTTATTAATTTTTTTCTTAACAGGTAAAGGAAATTCTAATTGGTCTATGGTTATTTTCATTTAAGTAAACCTCCTTTCCAACATGAAAAAATCCCATATCAACGAGTGATATAGGATATTTTTATAAAATAAAACTCACACGAGGTGCGAGTAATTCTCTCAATGGAGCAGATGAGGGGAGTCAAACCCCCGTCTCAGCCTTGGCAAGGCCGAATTCTAGTCGTTGAACCACATCTGCATGTGTATTAATTATTACATATATTTATTTAAAAATCAACCTTTTTATTGAAAAAATATAAAATTTATTATACAATTCTTTTAGCAATTGTATGATTATTATTGTTTTAAGTTACTTTTGGAGGTAATAAAAAATGAATAATAAATATTTAATATTAGTTAATCGTAATAATCAAATAAGTGAAAAATATGAATGTGAAATAGTCAATTGTGACTCTATTTATGCAAAAGACAGGAAACTAGAAAAAGAGACATATTTACAATTTAAGAAACTAGAAGATTTTATTAGTAAAAAAGGTTATACCATTGCAATTGAAAGTGGGTATAGAAGTTATGACTATCAGAAAAAAGTATGGAATGAAATACTTATTAGTAAAGGAATAGAATATACAGAAAAGTTTGTGGCAAAACCTGGATATTCTGAACATCAAACTGGGTTGGCTGTTGATTTTCTTTTATATGAAAATGGTAATTTTTATGATGATGTTAAAATGCTTGGTCATCCCGTATTAAAATTAGTTGCTGATAATGCATGGAAATTTGGCTTTATTATTAGATATCCATTAGGTAAAGAAAAAATAACTGAATACGGATATGAACCATGGCATTTAAGATATGTCAAAAATAAAAAAATAGCTAAATATATAAAAGATAATAATTTATGTCTAGAAGAATATTTAGACATGTTAAAAAAATAAAGTAAATATTTATAGTATATAATATGTAATGAGGTGTTATAATGTTTGAAAATTTAAGTGATAGATTGCAAAATATTGCTCATAAAATTAAGGGATATGGAAAAATAACTGAAGATAATATTTCTGATATGATGAGAGAAATTAGATTATCTTTACTAGAAGCAGATGTTAATTATAAAGTCGTTAAAGAATTTACAAATAAAGTGAAAGAGAAAGCTTTAGGAGAAGAAGTTAGTAAAAGCTTAAATCCTGGTGATCTATTTGTTAAAATAGTTAGAGATGAGCTTCAAGAATTATTAGGTGGTGATAGTGCACCTTTGGTTATTGATAAAAATCCTACAGTTACTATATTAGTGGGATTACAAGGTTCTGGTAAAACTACTACTATTGGTAAATTAGCTAATTTTCTTAGAAAAAAACATAGTAAAAAGCCTTTACTTGTTGCCTGTGATATATATAGACCAGCTGCTATTGATCAATTAAAACAAATAGGTAAGGAGTTAAATATTGAAGTATACAGTGAAGATGGTATGAATCCAGTTAAAATTGCCGAAAATGCTTTAGTATATGCTAAAAATAACAATTTTGATTATGTTCTTGTAGATACTGCTGGTAGACTTCATATAGATAGTGAATTAATGAATGAATTAAAAGAAATTTGTGATACTGTAAATCCTCATGAGGTAATTTTAGTAATAGATGCGATGATGGGACAAGATGCAATTAATGTTATTACTGGTTTTAATGAGGCAATTAATCTTACGGGAGTTATTTTAACTAAATTAGATGGTGATACCCGTGGTGGAGTTGCATTATCTGTTAGATATTTAACAAATATTCCTATTAAATTTGTGGGTGTTAGTGAGAAGATGGACGGAATTACGGAATTTCACCCTGATAGAATGGCTAATAGAATTATTGGTATGGGTGATGTTATTAGTTTAGTTGAAAAAGTACAAGATGAGATTGATGAAAAAGAAGCTATGAAAACTGCTAAAAAAATGGCTAAAGGTACATTTGATTTAGAGGATTTTTTGAATCAATTGAAACAAATTAAAAAATTAGGGCCATTAGAAAATTTATTGAAAATGATTCCAGGAGCTAAGAAGATGGGTATTGATTCTGCTAAAATTGATCCTAAACAGATGGCACATGTAGAGGCAATTATTTTATCTATGACGCCAGAAGAAAGACATAATCCAGATATTATAAAAGCAAGTAGAAAGCAAAGAATTGCTAAAGGGTGTGGACTTACGGTTACTGATGTTAATCGACTTTTAAATCAATTTGAAGAAATGAAAAAATTAATGAAGATGATGAAAAACGGGAATTTTAAATTACCTTTTTAGTTTTACTTTTTTATATAAAATAATTTTGTGTATTTTGTTTAGTCACTATTCTATCTTTAACATATTATAATGGTAGATAGGAGGATTAAAGATGTTTTATAATGATGACTTTAGGCAAGATATGAATTATGGATATGGTGATGGTATAGATATTAATATTAATAATAACAATACTAATACCAATCAAAATGTTAACATGAATGATAATAATGATATGGCTTTCGGAATGCAATCAGGACCTATTATTGAAGCTGGTAGAGAAAGATGTATTCAAAGAAATATTGTTCATGAAGTTAAACAAGAGTGATAATTTTTGTTAGACCAAAATATTTAAGAGAAAATAAGTACAAAGTTAAGGTATTATATAAAAAATACCTTTTTATGTGGTATAATTATAATGGATGTGGTACTTATGAAAGTTTTAACTATAAGAGAACCTTGGGCATCTTTAATTATAAATGGTTTTAAAGAATATGAATTTAGAAATTGGAAAACTAATTATCGAGGAAAAATATTAATACATGCCGGCAGTCTAGAAAAGGATATGGTAGATAAATTTAGAGATTACAATTTAACTTATAATATGGGATATATTATAGGAGAAATAGAATTAGTTGACTATATATTAGTAGATACTTTATTTAATGAAAAATTAAGAAAAAAAGATATAGTTGTTTATGGAGGAAGCAATCATACTGAAAAATATGCTTGGAAGTTGGAAAATATAAAAAAATATGATAAACCGATACCTGTTAAAGGAAGTCTCGGCCTTTGGAATTATTATAATGAATTAGAAATAATGGATCTAATGAAAGATATTAAATATGGCTGGGTGGATAAAAAAAATAATAAACATAGTGTTGTAGATGAAACATATTCGGATAACTATGTATTACAATCTCCTAAAGAAATTATAGAAAATAAAGTTGGTGTCTGTTGGGATCAAGTAGAACTGGAAAGATATTATTTTCAAGGATGGAACATAAAAACTTATTTTATTGCTCATTATGATAATGAAAAATGTCCTACTCATACATTTTTGACCTTTGAGAAAAATAATAAATATTATTGGTTTGAACATTCCTGGAAAAGATTTATGGGAATACATGAATATACTACTTTAAAAGATTTATTATTAGATGTTAGAAATAAATTTATTAAATATGAGTTAAATAATATTTATAAAAAAGAAAATCTTTGTATATATGATTATAAGAAGCCAAAATATCATCTAAGTGTTTTAGAATTTTATAAACATTGTGAGTCAGGTATTAATATTTCATTGGAGGATAGGTAATATGGATATAAATAAAATTAAGAACGAATTAATTAAGCAAAAAGAGTCTAAATTTAAAGGTAATATATATCATTATTCACAAGTTAATTTTGCTTATAATTCAAATAAAATTGAAGGTAGTAGATTAACTAGTGAACAAACTGAAGCAATATTTGATACATCTTCATTTATTCCTAAAAGTGATGATTTAATAAAATTAGATGATTTAACTGAATCTAAAAATCATTTCAAATTATTTGATTATATGTTAGATAATGTTGATAAATTATTAACTAAAGAAATGATAATTGAAATGAATAAGATATTAAAAAGAAATACTAGTGATGAAGAAAATTCTAGATATAATGTTGGTGGATTTAAAGTTGTTCCTAATATAATTGGAGTAGTCAATGTTATAAATACTACCGCTTCAGAAGATGTAGAACAGGAAATAGAAAAATTGTTAAATGAATATAATTCTAAAACTAATATTACTTTAGAAGATATTATAGATTTTCATTATAAATTTGAAAAAATACATCCATTTGGAGATGGAAATGGTCGTGTAGGTAGAATAATAATGTTTAAGGAATGCTTAAGAAATAATATAATGCCATTTATTGTATTAGATGATGATAAGCCTTATTATATGAGAGGTTTAAAAGAATATGAAAATGATAAAATGTTCTTAATTGATACTATTAGACATGAACAAGATTTATATGAAAAAATGTGTGAAGAACTATTAAATTTTGAAATAGAAGAAAATAATTAAAAAAATATAAACATCATACAAAAATAATTAATTTATTAAAAGTAGGATGTTTTTTTATGCTTTAATTTCTTTTATAGTTAATGAGATAGCAGTATCCTAAATATAGAAATTCAAAAAATAATTTATAAATAGGTAAATACCTATATGTAATATTAAGTCAATAAGTAATGTGATATTTATGCAATTTAGTATTACTAAAATTAATTGTTTATCCATAAATTTAAGTGAGGTGCTTAATTATGGATAAGTACAAAATAAATTTTATTTTTAATAATGAAAAAGATATGAATGATATCTTAATAAATGTTTTAAATAAAGAATTAAAAAAATATATTCAAATGATTTGTAAAAATAATGAAAGAGAGGTAACATCATCATGTACTTATTTATCTCTAGAAGGAGGTAAGAATTGTTAGGGAGTATAAATAAGATATATAATGTTGGTATTTATATAAGATTATCTCGTGAAGATGATGATAAAGTATATGAAAGCGTGAGTATTACAAATCAAAAGAGTTTATTACTTCAATATGTTAAAGAGAATAATTTAAGAGTTTACGATATTTATATTGATGATGGATATAGTGGAACTAATTTTGATAGACCTGATTTTAATAGATTAATGAAAGATATTGAATTAGGTAGAGTTAATATGGTTATTACAAAAGATATGTCAAGACTTGGAAGAGATTATATTGGTACTGGTAATTTAATTGAAAAATATTTTCCAGAGCATAATGTTAGATATATAGCTGTTACTGATAATATAGACACATTTTTAGATAATTCTAATAATGATATAGCACCTTTTAAAGCAATTATGAATGATATGTATGCTAAAGATATTTCTAAAAAAATCAAATCAAGTTTAAGAGCAAAACAAAAAGAAGGTAAGTTTGTTGGTGGTAGAACTCCATTTGGATATGATCAAGATCCGTATGATAAAAATCATTTAGTAATAAATGAAGAACAAGCATTAGTTGTAAAAAGAATATTTGATATGTGTCTGGAAGGATTATCATTTTTTAAAATAGCCAAGCAATTAACTAATGAAGGTGTAAAAACACCTGCACAATATTATAGTTTTGAATGGAAAAACAATTACAATTTAAAATATGGAGAATGGCACTCTAAAACAATAAGAGATATTTTAACTAATCAAATGTATATAGGTGATATGGTACAAAATAGAAGAAGTAAGGTCAATTATAAAGTTAAAAAGGTTGTTAGAAATAATCCCAAAGATTATATAATTGTAGAAAATACTCATTACCCTATTATTGATAAGGAAACTTTTTATGAAGTACAAAAACGAATACCTAAAAATGTAGGAAGAAATGAAAAGAAAGAAAATCATTTATTAGATGGACTTTTATATTGTGGTGATTGTGGTCATAGAATTTCAATACAAGCAAGAAGAAAAAAAGATAGTAGATGTTATACTATTTGTAATTACTATCGAACTTATATGAAACAAAAACTTTGTACCACTCATTCAAACAATTATGATAAATTAGAAAAAGTAATAATTAGTTCATTAACTAATATGTGTTTAAATTATCTTAATAAAGACAAAGTTAAAAATACTGTATTAAATAATCTAACTGAAGATAATAAATTTAATAATAAAAAAGAATTAGAAATACTTACTAATGATATTAAACAAATAAATGATAATCTAGATAGTATTTATATTGATAAATTAAATCAAGTAATAACTGAAGAACAATTTGAAAGAGTAAAAGTAAAACTAGAAAATGAACTAAATATAAAACAACAAAAATATAATGATTTAAACAATAGTATTAATAAAAATATCAATGAAGAGTCTAAAAATAAAATAATTAATGAATATATTAATAAATTTTTATCTATGAAAGAACAGAGTAGAGAATTAATAATTAACTTAATTGAAAAGATTGAAATATTTGAAGATAAAACAATAAATATTAAGGTTACTTTTAATAATTTTAGTTAGTATCGTGTTATAATTGATTTGGATGTGGTTTTATGGAAATAATTAAAAATTTTCTTGAAGTTATTATAAATATATATTCAAATAATCCAAAGTTATTATTACAAACTATTATTTTAATAACACTAAGTATATTAATAAAAATATATTATATAAGATTCAGAGGTTTTATGGGAGAGTTTTGGGTAAAATTAGAATTAAGAAAATTACCTAAAGACAAATATATTATTTTAAATGATATTATGATAAAAGATGAAAATGGAACTCATCAAATTGATCATTTAGTTTTATCTAAGTTTGGTATTTTTGTAATTGAAATGAAAAATTATTATGGTTTGATAAAAGGAAAAGAATTTGATAATAAATGGTGTCAGTATTTAGGGAAAAATAAAAGTTATTTTCTAAATCCTATTCATCAAAATTTTGGACATATAAAATCTTTATCAAGTTTACTTAAGTTAGATGATAAATATTTTATATCTGTTATATGTTTTTCTAATCAAGCAAAGATTGATGTTAAAAGTAATAGTATAGTTACGCAAGTTGATTATTTAAATGATGAGATTTTAAAGTATAAAGGATTTCTTGTTAATAATGATATAAAAGAATTATCAAAGATTATTATTCAGAACAATATTGGAGATAAGTCATTAAGAAAACAACATATCAAAGATATTCATGTTAAAATTAAATTTGATAAAGAATTAGAAAATAATATGATATGTCCAAAGTGTGGCAATGAATTAGTTGAACGAAATGGTAAATATGGAAAATTTATTGGATGTTCTAACTTTCCAAAATGTAGATACATTAAGAAATAAAATCTGTCAAAAAAGGGCAAGGACACATTTGCCCAATAAATACTAAAATAATTAATAATCATATTTTTAGACATACATATCAACCACATTATACTTGTAGTGAAGAAAATGTTGTAACTAATGAACAGTGTGGCTCTTGTTGTCAATTTAGATAATATTTACTTTGATTTTAAGACCGTATTAAAATAATATTTATTTTAAGTGGTCTTTTTTGTGGGTTTTATTAATTTATTACTTATTGATTGACATTCTGTTTTTTTATTGTGTTAATAAATATATATTTTTTTGTTTATATGTGTTAAAATATTATTTGAATGGAGTAATTTATGAAAAAATGTGTTATTATATACAATCCTATTAGTGGAAAAAAGGTTAAGTATAAATTTTTACCGCAATTTCAAGATATTCTCAATGATTATGGCTATGAGTCTAAAATTATTTATACAGAATATAGAGGACATGCTACAGAAATTGTAAAAAATCTTGAGCCTGTTGATTTAGTTTTATCAATTGGTGGTGATGGAACTTTTAATGAATCAATTACAGGTAATTGTATGAGAAAAGATAGGCTTGTTTGTGCCCATATTCCTTGTGGGACAACTAATGATATTGGAACTATGATGGGATATGGAAAAAATATGATTACTAACTTAAAGAAAACTTTGGATGGAGTAGTTAAAAATGTTGATATTTGTTTAATAAATAATAGGCCTTTTATTTATGTGGCGACAATTGGAAAATTTGCGGAAATTCCTTATGAAACTCCTCGTGAATTAAAAAAGAAGATTGGTTATTTGGCATATTTGACAGAAGGGGTGAAATCTTTTTTTAATAAAACTAATCTTAATGAAATTGTTTATGAAATAGATGGTGTTGAGTATAGGGGACTTTTTTCTTTTATTATTATTTCTAGTGCTAATAGGATAGCGGGAATCAATAAATTTTATAAAGATGTTAAATTGGATGATGATCGTTTTGAGGTGCTTTTATGTAATATTTCCAAGAAAAAAGATATTCTTAAAAGTTTGTATTTTTTGACTATGTACGATGTTCAAAAAGTTCCTGGAATTTATTTGTATAAAACAAATAATATTAAAATTAAATTTATTAATAAACCAAAAAAACCTTGGTGCATTGATGGAGAACGACTTGAAAATTATGTTGATGATTATGAAATTACAATTGATAGGAATATTAAAATGATGATTCCACGCAAAAATATTGATAAGCTTTTTATAAATAAATAGTTATGAAATATATAGCAATATGTGTAATTAAATTGTATCAAAAAATTCCTGTGGATTGGCATAGTTATTGTAAATTTAAGCCAACTTGTTCAGAATATGCAATTGGGGTATTTAAGGAATTCGGTTTTTTTAAAGGATTTCTATTAACTATAAAGAGAATTATTAAGTGTAATTATTTTAGTAAAGGGGGATATGACCCAATACCTATAAAGAAAAAAAATAAATAAATTAATTATTATAAATAATTGTAACTTATATCAAAATAGTATCTGATAAAAGGGAAGAAAGATGAGGTTTGTATGGAAAAAATTAATAAACAAAGAAAAAATTATTTGAGTTGGGATGAGTATTTTATGGGAATTGCTAAATTATCATCTATGAGAAGTAAAGATCCTAATACTCAAGTTGGAGCATGTATTGTGGGAAATGATAATCGTATTTTATCTATTGGATATAATGGTACTCCAAACGGATTTGATGATAGTATGTTTCCATGGGATAGGGAAGGAACTGCACTTGAGACTAAATATTTATTTGTCTGTCATGCTGAGATGAATGCTATACTTAATTATCGTGGTAGCAGAAAAGAATTAGAAAATGCAAAAATATATGTCGATTTATTTCCTTGTAATGAATGTGCTAAGATAATTATTCAATCAGGTATTAAAGAAGTAGTATATTTATGTGATAAATATGCTAATACTGATTCGGTTATTGCTTCTAAAAAATTATTTGATTCATGCGGTGTTAAGTATAGGCAAATTGAGTTAAGTAAAAAAAAGTCAATAGTGCTAGATTTATAAAAAACTTTACTTTTTTTAAAAATGGATATATAATATATATACATTTTTGATTTGCGCCCATAGCTCAATTGGATAGAGCGTTTGGCTACGGACCAAAAGGTTTGGGGTTCGAATCCCTATGGGCGCGCCATTTGTTGATTTTTAACACAATATGTGTTTTTTTTAATTAAAAAAGTAGTTGAATATCCTAAATTAATGTGTTATAATTTACTTGTATCTTGACAAAGAGTGGCTTAATATCCACTCTTTATTGTTGATCTAATGGAGGTATTATGGAAGAAAAAGTTAGAAGTTTAATTGAAAAAGAAGTCAATAAATTGGGTGTTTCAATTGATAAGATTTCTTATGAAAAAGAAGGGGTTAACTATTTTTTAAGGATTGTAATAGATAGTGATGATACAATAGATTTAGATAAGTGCGTAGAAGTTACTAATGTTATTAATCCACTACTTGATAACTGTGAAATATTTGATGATAGTTATATTTTAGACGTTTCAACAAAGGAAAAAGGTGATAGTTGTGAATAGTAAGCAAGCAAAAGAATTTATTAAAGCTGTAGATGCTTTAGTAGCTGAAAAAGGGATTGATAAGGCAATTGTTATTGAGGCAATGGAATCGGGAATGGCAAATGCTTATAAAAAAAATACAGGTTTATCAAATGTCAAAGCAAAGGTTAATGAGGAGACTGGACAAATAAGATTATTTACTTATAAGACTGTTGTTGATACAGACAATTTAGAAAATGATAATTTAGAACTTGATGATAAAACGCAAATATCATTAGCAGATGCTAGAAAAATTGTTGATGATATAAAAGAAGGAGAAACAATTGATACAGAGGTTAAAATAGTTCCTGAAGAATTTGGAAGAGTTGCTGTATTATCAGCCAAACAAATTATTGTTCAAAAAGTAAAAGAAGCTGAAAAGAATCTTGTTAATGAGGAGTTTAAAGACAAACAAGATGAAATTTTAATTGGTACATTATCAAGAGAAGACTCTAAAAATTATTATGTTGATTTAGGTAGAGCTCATGGTGTGTTACCAAAGGATGAAATTATTCCAGGTGAAAAGCTTCAAATGGGTTCTAGTATTAAAGTTTATGTTTCTAAAATTGAAATTGGCACTAAAGGAATTTTTATTCTACTATCAAGAAGTCATTATGGTTTTGTTAAAAGATTATTAGAAAGCGAAATTCCTGAACTTAGTGATGGAACTGTAATGTTATATTCTGTTGCTAGAGATGCTGGAAATAGAAGTAAAATTGCCGTGTATACTGATTATGATAAGGTTGATCCTGTTGGAGCTATTATTGGCGAAAAAGGAACGCGAATTAATAGGGTTTTAAGTCAACTTAATGGAGAAAAAATTGATGTTATTTTATATGATAAGGACCCAGTTAAATTTATTCAAAATGCTTTAAGTCCAGCTAAGGATGTTGAAGTTAAAATAATTGATGAAAAAAACAAGGAAGCTCTTGCTATCGTCAATGATGAAAATTCTTCTTTGGCAATTGGTAAAAAAGGACAAAATGTTAAATTAGCTTCTAGACTTACAAAATATAAAATATCAATTAAAAAACTAGGAGAATTAAATGAAGAATAGAAAAATTCCTATGAGGAGTTGCGTTGTAACAAAAGAAAAATTACCAAAGAAAGATTTACTAAGAATTGTTAGAGGAGTAGACGGACATGTGTTAGTTGATACAACAGGAAAACTTAATGGAAGAGGTGCATATATTAAAAAAGATATTGATGTTTTAGAAAAAGCTCAAAAAACAAAGATTTTAGATAAAGTTTTAGAAACAGAGATATCTTGTGATATATATGATGAAATTAGAGAAAAAATAAATAACTAGGAGGTGTTTTTTATGATGAGTGTTTTGGAGTATGCAAATGATGTTGACAGAAGCATAGAAACTATTTTTAGTTTATGTAAAAAATTAAATATTGATGTTAAAGATGAAAATGATCTGCTTAGTGACGATGATATTATATTGCTTGACAATGAAATTGAAAATACTGAACAAGAAGATAGTGATGATATTATTTCAGAAGATAATAATCAACTTGAAGATTTTGAAGATTCATATGAAGATGAATTAGATGAAGTAAAAATTGTGGCAACTATTAAAAAGAAGAAAAAGAAAAATCCTAAAAAAGAAAAAAATCCGAATGATGATTTTGCAATGCAAAAGAAGGAAATGTACAAACATAAAGAAAAGTTACAATCAAATGTTAATACGGATGATGAGACAATTGTTTTGTATACTGAAGGAATGAGTGTAGCAGATTTTGCAAATGTTTTAAATAAAAATGTTGCAGAAATTATTAAGAAACTAATGAGTTTAGGAAAAATAATGAATCTAAATGCAGTAATTGATTTTGAAACGGCAGAAATATTGGCTCTTGAATTTGGAAAAACTTTAAAGCGTGACACTACAAGAGATGAATCTAATTTTGAGGAATTAGAAATTGTTGATGATATAAAAGATTTAGTTGAGAGACCACCTGTTATTACTATTATGGGACATGTTGATCACGGAAAAACAACTTTACTTGATACTATTAGAAAAACAAATGTTGTTTCTGGTGAAGCTGGTGGTATTACTCAACATATTGGAGCTTATCAAATTGTATATAAAGGAAAGCCAATTACTTTTATTGATACTCCCGGTCATGCTGCTTTTACTGAAATGCGTGCGCGAGGCGCAAGTATTACTGATATTGTTATTATTATTGTTGCTGCTGACGATGGCGTTATGCCTCAAACTAAAGAGGCTATTGATCACGCGAAAGCGGCACATGTACCAATTGTCGTTGCTGTAAATAAAATTGACAAGCCTGAAGCTAATCCTGAAAGAGTTCTTACAGAAATGAGTCAAAATGGGATTACTCCTGATATATGGGGAGGAGATAATTTGTTTGTAAATATTTCTGCTAAAACTGGCGAAGGGATTGATGAATTATTAGATAATTTGTTATTAATTGCTGAAATGCAAGAATTAAAAGCAAATCCAAATAGATATGCATCAGGTACTGTTATTGAATCTAAACTTGACAAGGCTTTAGGAGTTGTCAGCACAGTACTTATTCAAAATGGTACATTGAGACTTGGTGATGCTATTGTTGTAGGAAATTTTGCAGGAAAAATTAGAACTTTAAAAAATGACAAAGGAGAAAATTTGGTCGAAGCCGGACCTTCAATGCCTGTTTCTATTACTGGTATTAGTGAGTCGCCAGATGCTGGCGATAAGTTTATGGCTTTTGAAAACGAAAAAAAAGCTAGAACTATTGCCGAAGAAAGAAAATTAGCGGCTAAGAAAAAAAGCAGTCAAACAACTACTTCGGTTACTCTAGATGATCTTTTTAATAGAATTGAAGCTGGCGAAAAAGAAATAAATGTTGTTCTTAAAGCAGATGTTAAAGGAAGCGAAGAGGCTGTTAAAAATTCTTTATTAAAATTAGATGTTGAAGGAATAAAAATAAATGTTATACGTAGTGGAATTGGAGCAATTAGTGAAAGTGATATTGTTCTTGCTGCGGCTTCTAATGCTTTTATTATTGGTTTTAATATTCGTCCAAATAATAAAATTATTGAATACGCAAAAGATAAAAATGTAGAAATTAGACTGTATAATATAATATATAAAGTTGTTGAAGAGATGGAAGCTGCATTAAAGGGAAAATTAGAGCCAATATATGAAGAAAAAGTTTTAGGCCAAGCTGACGTAAGAAAATTATTTAAGTTTTCTAAAGTTGGTACAATTGCTGGGTGTTATGTAACTTCTGGAATAATTAAAAGAGATGCAAAAGCAAGAATAATTCGTGATAGTGTTGTTATTTATGATGGTAATATTAACTCTATTGCTAGAGAAAAAGATCAGGTAAAGGAAGTAAAACAAGGACTTGAATGTGGTATTACTATTGAAAATTTTAATGATATTAAAGAAAATGATATAATTGAAGCATATGAGATAGTAGAAGTTAACAGATAGGATAAAAAAATTAATATCTTAAAGAAGGATTGGAGGTAACTTTATGAGTATAAAAATGGATAGGCTCAATACGTTATTTGTTGAAAAAATTAGTGAAATATTACATAATGATGTTAAAGATAAAAATGTAAAATTTGTGACTATTACAGATGCAAAAATTACAAATGACTTATCATATGCAAAGATATATTTTACATCTTTAGATGATGATAAAAGAAAAATTGAAGATACTTTAAATAATGCTAGTTCTTTTATTAGAAGTACTCTATGTCAAAAAGTGCAAATTAGAAAAATGCCAGAAATTCATTTTGTGTATGATGAGTCTTTAGAATATGGGAAAAAAATTGAAGGTATAATTGAAAGGATCAATAATGAAAAACAAAATTAAAGAAATGATTGATAAGAGTTCTTCAATTGTCCTTCTTTCTCATGAAAATCCTGATGGAGATGCAATTGGTTCACTTATTGCCTTTTATCAATTTTTAGTATCGATAAATAAATCTGTTGATATGATTTCTTCTAAAGTTCCTACTAAATTTAATTTTTTAAATGGTTACGATAAAATTTTAATAGGTAGTAAAAAAAAATATGATTTAGCAATTATACTTGATTGTGCAACAAAAGAGCGCATTGAGTTTGGTAATAATAATATAGAATTTAATAACTCTATTGTTATTGATCATCATGAAGGTAATACTAAATATGGTAATATTAATTACATAGAAGGAAAAGTATCTTCCTGTTGCCAAATTTTATATTATTTGTTTAAGTCTTGGAATATATTATTAAATAAAAATATTGGTGAGTCTTTAATGGTTGGTGTTTTAACAGATACAAATGGTTTTAAAAATGATAATGTCGATAAAAACACATTTGTTATGGTATCGGAAATGATGGATATTGGTGTTAACATCTATAATCTAAGAAAAAAATCTTTAACAGAAATGACAATTCCCCAATATGAACTTATGAAATTAGCTCTTAATAGATTAGAATTTTTTTATAATGGGATGATTGCTTTTTCTTTTATCACAAAAGACGATATGGAACGACTAAATGCTCAAGTGGGCGATCACGAGGGTTTAGTTGAGATTGGAAGGGATATTGTAGGTGTCGAAGTATCAATTTTTATGAGAGAAGATGAGGGATATCGTGTTTCATTTAGATCTAATGAAACCGTCGATGTATGTAAAATTGCTAAAATTTTTGGGGGGAATGGCCACAGTAGAGCATCTGGTGCCAAATTAGAAAAGACGTTTAATGAAGCAAAAAATCTAGTAATTGAAGAAACAATAAGGGCACTAAAAAAACAATGAACGGTATTATAATTGTAAATAAGGAACCAGGATATACTAGTAGAGATGTCGTCAATATTATTTCTAAATTACTTAATACCAAAAAAGTTGGGCATACTGGTACATTAGATCCCAGTGCTAGTGGTGTTTTAGTTGTTTGTGTTGGCAAGGCACTAAAAATTTGTGATATGTTAATAAATCATGATAAAGAGTATATAGCAGATATAATTCTGGGAATTGAAACTGATACGTTAGATATGGATGGAAAGGTGTTATCAACAGAAAATGTTGATATTGAGCAAAAAGAAATTATTGATTCAGTAAATTCGTTTAAAGGATATTATTTACAAGAAGTTCCTAAGTATTCAGCTGTTAGAGTTAATGGAAAAAAATTATATGAATATGCTAGAAAAAATATGGATGTTGTACTACCTAAAAAAATGGTATTAATTAAAGAAATTACTATTATGGGAAAAGTAAAAAAAAGTGACGGAAAAATTAATTTTAAAATTAAATGTTGTGTTAGCAAAGGTACATACATTAGAAGTTTAGTTCGTGATATTGGTAGTAAATTGGGAGTTAGTGCTGTAATGAATAATTTAATTAGAACAAAATTAGGTAATTTTTCATTAAATGAAGCATATACGATTGACGAAATTAGACAAAATAAATTTAAATTTATAAAGATTGAAGATGCTCTTTCTGATTTAAAAAGAGTAATTGTTGATGATAATTTAGCCTTTAAAATTAAAAATGGTTGTCATATTAAAAAATTTGATGATGCTGATATGAAATTAATTTTTGACAAGGATAATAAGTTGCTTGCAATATATAAAAATGAAGGTGATTATGCTAAAGTTTACAAAATGTTTGTGTAAACTTTTTTTTGTAAACTTTTGGAAAAATTTGTTTTTTTGATGGAAATATATACTTATTTTTATAAATTTGCTATAATTATTATGTAATTTACTTGAGGTGAACCTATGAAACTAACGAAAAATATAGTCTGTGAAATATCAAAAATAAAAAATGAACCTGAATGGATGAAAAAGTTTAGATTAAATTCTTTGGATTTTTTTAATAAATCAAAAATGCCAGGCTGGGGACCAAATATTGATATTGATTTTGATTCAATCACATATTATAAAAAAAGAGTGAATGAACTTACGAATGATTGGGATAAAATTAATTGTTCAATAAGAAATGAGTTTAGAGACTTGGGATTAATTGATGCTGAAAATAAATATTTAGATGGTATTGGTGCACAATATGATAGTGAAGTCATTTATCATAACATGATTAAAGAGTTAGAAAAAAAGAATATTATTTTTATGGATACAGACAGTGCTTTAAAAAAGTATCCGTATATTTTTAAAAAATACTTTAATATCTTGGTCAAATATGATGAAAACAAATTTACTGCATTAAATGGAGCGGTTTGGAGTGGTGGAACTTTTATATATGTTCCAAAAAACACTAAAATTGATAGACCACTACAAAGCTATTTTAGAATCAATAGTAAAAATATGGGGCAATTTGAAAGAACTTTAATTATTGTTGACGATAATAGTGAGTTAAATTATATTGAAGGTTGTACTGCTCCCACATATACAGAAGATGCTCTACATGCTGCTGTCGTAGAAATTTTTGTAGGAAAGAATGCAAAGTGTAGATATACTACCATTCAAAATTGGTCAAATGATGTTTATAATTTAGTTACTAAAAGGGCAATTGTTATGGATAATGGCCTTATGGAGTGGGTAGATGGGAATATTGGAGCAAAAACTAATATGAAATATCCGTGTTGTATTTTAAATGGTCCTTATGCAAAGGGCAGTTGTATTACGATATCGGTTGCTAGTAAGTCACAAATTCAAGACACTGGTGCTAAAATGATACATTTAGCTCCTCATACAAGAAGTAATATTATTTCTAAATCTATATCTTCGAGTGGAGGAAACGCAACTTATCGTGGGACAGTTAATATTGCCAAAAATGCAACTTTTTCAATTAGTAATGTTAAATGTGATACAATTATTTTAGATGACATTTCTAAAAGTGATACAATTCCTACAAATATTGTTAGCAATAATTCTTCATATTTAGAACATGAGGCAACAGTTTCAAAAATTGAAGAAGATAAATTATTTTATTTGATGAGTAGAGGTATCAGTGAAGATAAGGCTAAAGAGTTAATTATTTTAGGTTTTATTAATGCTTTTAGGGAAGAGTTACCAATGGAATATGCTGTTGAATTAAATAGATTACTTGCTGATAATATATATTAAATATATTTGGAGGTTTATATGAAAAAAATGTTATTAATTTTATTGATTTTATTATTATTTTTTGGAGGATATATTATATATGATTCTAAATTTAAAGATAAAATTCCTATACTTTCTATTGAGGATGAAGTTATTAATATAGATGAAATATATATATATGGAACTCATTTAAATTTACATGGTAACATAGTTGATGGCGATGATTTACAATTAGTTTTGTATAATGGGGACTTTATTGAATTTGATATTAATGAAATTGAAGATGGTTTTAATCTTTCTGAATATGTTAATTCTGGATTGTATTTAGAAGATATTCCACGTGGAAATTATTTTATGTTTTTAAGAGACAAATTTGTAGATGATGATGGTAACGAACAGTATAAATATTATTCATTAAAGAATATTTCGGATTATAAAGAGACTGTTTATTATACTTTTAGTAATAAAAATAATAAAATTATAATTGATAATGAAGAATCATATCCTACTATGAAAATGAACGTTTCTGAAAATACCGATGAAAATGTCTATGACATTGTTATTGATCCTGGTCATGGTGGTATTGATGGGGGAGCCGATAGATATGGATATAAAGAATCAGATTTTACATTAGATCTTTCATTAAAAATTAAAGATATTCTTGAGGATAAGGGATTAAAAGTTAAATTAACACATGATGTTGGACAGTTATCTCAAAATGACAGACTTGAAGAATATGGTACCCATGGAAGAGCTGTCGTTTCATATGAAGTAAAAGCAAAATACGTATTTTCTATTCATTTTAATAGCAACGTTTCTTCTTCGGTAAATGGCTTAGAAGTTTATACTGCCGATAATATAAATTATGACTTTGCAAAAAAATTAGTTGATAATATTGTTAGTTATACAGGATTAAACTATTCTTCTAATAGAATAAATAAAGTTTTTAACGGTTTATATACAAGAACTTTTACGGAAAGTGATATTGAATCTTCTATACAAGATTATCTTGATAATAACAGACAACCATATGATATATCGACAAAATCTAACTATTATTATATTATTAGAGAAACAGGAGGAATAGTGACTGGGGCTTATGTAGACAATAGAAATGCTGATATTATAGGAAATCCATATGTAAAAAGTAATGTAGGAGCAGAAGCTTATTTAATGGAATTAGGATATATCTCTAATAAAAATGATTTGGATAATTTAATTAATAATATGGATAAATATTCATCTAGTATTGCTGATAGTATTCTTTTATTAAATGTTGATTATAATGTGTAAAATTTATGTTAAATATCTAAAAAAAATCAAATTTATTTTTGATTTTTTTATTTTTAGTCTTTTTTTACTTTTTTTTAAATTTAATTATCATTTTTTTACTTTTTGCTCCTTTTTTATTTTTTTATAATTATTTTTTTTATTTTTTGTATTTTGAATAAATCTTTTTTTCATTTTTGTAATTTGATATTATTTTTTTATTATGTTATTTTTTGTTTGGAAAGGAGGTATATTTATGGTTAATCAAATTATTTTAGTTGGTAGATTAGTTAAAAATCCCACTCTAGAATTAACAGAAAATGGAAAAAAAATCAGTGTTATTACTCTTGCTGTTCCTAGATCTTATAAAAATGTTAATGGAGAATATGATACTGATTTTCTAGATTGTACATTATGGACAGGAATTGCTGAAAGTACAAGTGAATATTGCAAGACCGGAGATATTATCGGCGTAAAGGGAAGGCTTCAATCAAGATTAATTGAAAAAGATGATGGGGCAAAAGTTAAAAAGATGGAAATCGTTGCAGAAAAAGTTAGTTTTCTATCATCTGCAAAAAATGCAAAAAATAATTTAGATGAAAGTAATAATAGTGATAATAAAGAAGAAAATAATAAAAAAGAAAAAAAGAAAAATTAATACTTTTGATTTTAATTTTTTTGTAGTAAAATTATGTAGGAAGGATAAAGGAGTATGTTTTTAGGTTTTAGATTAAAAGAATTAAGAAAAGAAAAAAAAATGAGTCAATCTGAGTTAGGAAAATTACTTGGGGTTTCTAAAGTTTCTGTTTCAGGGTATGAAAATGGGACAAGGGTTCCTAGTATGGAAATTCTTCTAATGATATTAGATGTTTTTAATGTTTCGGCAGACTTTTTACTTGGAAGAGAATTGACAGCTGTTTGCGAAGATGATTTGAATCTTTCTGTAGTTTTGGCATTAGCAGATATTGAAATTATTAGAGAAATTAGGAGTAAACCGGCATTATATAACGTTGTTGCTGCAAATCCTAAAAGATTTTTTTCGACTTTTAATAAAAAGAGGCTTTATTAATTTTATTTTATGGTATAATATTTTTATGAAAGAGGGAATACCATGATAGATGTAAATAATTTATTTAAAGATGACTATATTAATAAAGAGGTTGTTGTATGTGGTTGGATTAGAAACCATCGTAGGCAAAAAGATTTTGGTTTTATTGATTTTAATGATGGAACCTGTTTTAAAAATTTGCAGATTGTATATGATAAAAATTTAAATGATTTTGAAAAGATTCAAAAGTTACATATCGGTAGTTCAATTAAGGTGAAGGGAAAAATTATTAAATCAGAAGGTTCTGGTCAGGAAATAGAGATGAAACTATTAGATTATACTTTGTTAGGTGATTGTCCAGAAGATTATCCTATTCAACCTAAAAGACATACTAGAGAATTTTTAAGAGAGCAAGCTTATCTTCGAACTAGAACTAATTTATTTGGTGCTGTTTTTAGGGTTAGAAGTATAGCGGCATATGCTATCCATAAATTTTTTCAAGATAGAGGTTATGTTTATTTTCATGCTCCTATTATAACTGCTAGTGATTGTGAAGGAGCTGGAGAGATGTTTCAAATTACTACTTTGGATATGGATAGAATTGCAAAAGATGGCAAAGTGGATTATACAAAAGATTTTTTTGGAAAAAAAGCTTCACTTACTGTCAGCGGACAACTGCAAGCAGAGACGTTTGCACTATCATATAAAAAGGTGTATACTTTTGGACCTACTTTTAGGGCAGAAAATTCAAATACAAAAACACATGCTTCTGAATTTTGGATGATTGAACCGGAAATTGCTTTTTGTGATTTAGATGGTGACATGGATATTATGGAGGATATGTTAAAGTTTGTTGTAAAATATGTTTTAGATAATTGCCCTCAAGAAATGGAATTTTTTGATAAATATGTAGAGAATGGCTTATTAAAAAAGCTTAATAAGCTTATTAACAGTAAGTTTGTAAGAGTAGATCACGAGGAAGTTATTTCTATTTTGAAAAAAGCAAATGTTAACTGGGAATTTAAGCCTGAATATGGTGAAGATATTGCTAGAGAACATGAAAAGTATATTACAGAATATTTTGATGGACCAGTATTTATAAAAAATTGGCCTAAGGATATTAAAGCTTTTTATATGAAACAAAATGATGATGGAAAAACAGTAGCAGCTGTTGATTTAGAAGTTCCTGGTGCTGGCGAATTGATGGGTGGAAGTCAAAGGGAAGAAAATTATGAAAAACTTCTTACTAGAATTAACGAATTAAATATGGATCCAGCAGATTTTGATTGGTATTTAAATTTAAGAAAATTTGGAGGTTGTATTCATTCTGGGTTTGGTATGGGTTTTGAGAGATTACTAATATATTTGACTGGTGTTGATAATATTAGAGACGTAATTCCTTATCCAAGAACACCTGGAAATTGCGATTATTAAAAAAAATAGAATTTATTTTCTATTTTTTTTTCAAAAATTACCAATTATTTTTTTATTTTTTCTGTTTATAATACTAACAAAAGGAGGTAGAAATGAAAAAATTTATTATTTTATCTATAGTTAGTATTTTATTACTTACTGGTTGCGGTGAAAATATGACCGAAACAATGAGTTGTACTCATGAAAATGAGACTGACAATCTTACAGCAAAGATAAAATATGATATCGATTATCAAGATAAAACAGTTAAAAAAGTCAGAATTACATATGATTATGTTCAAAAAAATAATGACAATGATAGTGAGCCAAAAAATACTGATGGAATAGACACAGGAACTGATGGCACAACAGAGGATACTCAACCAGATGATGATGGAATTATTGATGGTATTGTTGGTAGTGCTATTGATCAAATTGTTGGTGATGTTACTGATACAATAATAGATATTGCTGGACTTAAGGATAGACACAGTACTGTTCAAAATAATTACAATAATATTAATGGCTTTTCAGTTCAAAATACTACAGATACTGATAATAATTATAAAGTAACTTATGTTATTGATTATGATGTTATTAGTGATGATGATTTAAAAACATTGAACTTATCTAGAGATATTGATGTTTTAAGAGATAATTATATTTCACAAGGATTTTCTTGTAGTAAATAATATCTCTTTTTTAATTAATTTTTTTATTGAGTTATCTATTTATTTGTTATATAATAAAAATGAATAGAGGTGTTTTTTAATGGATAAATTTAAAACAATGGATGCTAATGAAGCTGTTAGTAGTGTCGCTTACAAATTTTCTGAGATTTGTGGAATATATCCTATTACTCCCGCTTCTCCTATGGCAGAAAAAGTAGATTTATTATCCAATTCAGGTGAAGTAAATTTTTGGAATAACAAAGTTAAAGTTATTGAAATGCAATCTGAAGCTGGTGCGGCTGCCTTAGTACATGGAACTTTACAATCTGGGGTATTAGCATCAACATTTACGGCAAGTCAAGGTCTTCTTTTGATGATTCCGACTCTTTATAAAATGGCTGGAGAAATGTTGCCTGCTGTCTTGCACGTGGCAGCAAGAAGCCTTGCTACACATGCTCTTTCTATATTTGGTGATCACCAAGATATATATGCTATTAGGTCTACTGGAGTATGTATGTTATGTTCTGCCAATCCTCAGGATGCATATAATATGGCTGCTATAGCACATTTATCAGCAATAGAATCTTCATTGCCATTTGTTAACTTTTTTGATGGTTTTAGAACTAGTCATGAAATTGATAAAATTAAATTAATGGATTTTGAAAAAATTAAAAATTTAATTAATCAAGATGCTTTAAATGACTTTAGGAATAGAGCAATGAATAACGAATCCTTTAATACCAGAGGTACAGCTCAGAATGATGATATATATTTTCAAAATACTGAAGTTAGAAATAAATATTATACTAATAGTATTGACATTGTATGTAATTATATGAATAAAATAAATAAAATTACCGGTTCTAATTTTAAACCATTTAATTACTATGGGGATAGTAATGCTGAATATGTGATTGTTGCTATGGGCAGCGTTTGTGATACGGTTAGAGAGACTGTTGACTATTTAAATGGTACCGGCTGTAAATATGGATTAGTAGAGGTTCATTTATACAGACCATTTAGTAATAAGCATTTAATAGATGTTGTTCCTAATAGCGTTAAAAAAATTGCTGTTTTAGATAGGACAAAAGATGCAACTGCTAGTGGAGAACCTTTATATTTAGATGTAGTATCTGCTTTTGCTAATTCTAATATTAAAATTTACGGTGGAAGGTATGGTCTTTCTTCTAAAGATACTAATCCTTCGCAAATTAAAGCAGTTTTTGATTTTTTAAAAAGCAATCATGTTCATCATAATTTTACAATAGGGATTAATGATGATGTGACTAATTTGTCTTTAGAAGTAGATAATAATTTTTATATTCCTAATGATATGACAGAGTTTTTAATTTACGGATATGGTTCTGATGGTATGGTATCAACATCTAAAGATATGATAAAGATAATAGGAGATCATACAGAAAAATATGTTCAGGGATATTTCCAGTATGATTCTAAAAAATCTGGTGGAGTAACACGAAGTCATATAAGAATTTCTAATTGTGAAATTAGAAGTCCATATTATGTTAATAATCCTTCTTTAATTGTTGTATCTAAGGAAGAATATATTTATAAATATGACATAGTTGATAAACTTATTGATGGGGGAACTTTGCTTTTAAATACAAAATTAGAAAAAGAAAAGTTAATTAATAGTCTACCTAATAAAGTTAAGTATTTATTAGCAAAGAAAAAAATTAATTTTTATATAATAGATGCTTATAAATTAGTTAATGAATTAGGACTTAAAAATAAGATTAGCACATGTATGGAAATTTGTATTTTTGATATTATTAAAATTATGGATATTGATGTAGTTAAAAAGATAATGAAAGATTCTAACATTAAGCGATTTGCTAGCAAAGGTGAGGATATTATTGATATTAATAATAGAATTGTTGATGAATCTTTAGCTTGGATAAATAAAATTGATATTGATGATAGTTGGATTAATTTGAGTTATCAGGAAAAAGAAAATATAAGCTTTGACGAAATGATTGGTCTTCTTCGTGGAAATGATCTACCTGTAAGTTCATTTATTGATAAAAAGAGTGGAATTTATCCTGGTGGAAGTACAAAGTTAGAAAAAAGAGATATTGCAGAAAATGTTCCTTGTTGGGAAAAAGATAATTGTATCCAATGTAATCAGTGTGTATTCGTATGTCCTCATGCGGTAATTAGACCTTATTTGCTTGATAAAGATGATAATTACGATAATTGTTCTCCTAGCATATTTCCTAAAGATAAGAAATATGCAATTGGAATTAGCTATGAGGATTGTACTGGTTGTGGCCTATGTGCTGATATTTGCCCTGGTAAGGCAGGAAATAAAGCTTTAAAAATGCAAAAATATGATAGAAATATTTTTAATAATAATGATTATAATTATTTGAATAATCATAATGTTAAATATGAAAATAATATTTTAAATGTAAAAAATATTGGTTTTAAAGAACCAAAGTTTGAATATTCTGGTGCGTGTGCTGGATGCGGAGAAACGGCATATATCAAGAATTTGACGCAGTTATTTAATGATAACTTAATTATTGCGAATGCAACTGGTTGTTCTTCAATATACGGCGCAAGCGCTCCATCTACTCCTTATTCAGTGCCATGGGCAAATAGCTTATTTGAAGATAATGCTGAATTTGGATTAGGTATAAAACAAGGAATAAATATTAAACGTGAAAAGATTAAAAAATATATGGAAAATAATGAATGTGAGCTTTTTAGAAAATGGCTAGACAACATTAATGACTATAAAGTATGTAAAGATGTATATGAACAAATTGATTTTAAAGAGCATCCTTATTTATTAGAGCTTAAGGATTATATTATTCCAAAATCAATGTGGATTATTGGTGGGGATGGTTTTGCTTATGATATTGGTTATGGTGGATTAGATCATGTCTTATCTACCAACGAAAATATTAATATACTAATTTTGGATACTGAAGTCTACTCTAATACTGGTGGTCAATCTTCAAAATCCAGCAATATTGGGTCAATTGCTTCATTTACTGCTGGTGGCAAAACTAATTATAAAAAGGATTTAGCAAAAATTGCAATGTGTTATCCTCATGTTTATGTTGCTTGTGTAAATATTGGATATAATAAGGAACAATATTTGAAGGCATTGCAAGAAGCAAATGCACATGATGGCCCTTCTATTATCATTGCTTATGCACCATGTATTGAGCACGGTATAAAAAAAGGAATGGATCATAGTTTGGATGATAGTTATTTAGCTTCTAAATGCGGATATTTTTTGACTTTTAGATTTAATCCAGATACAAATCAATTTTCTTTAGATTCAAAAGATGTAGATTTTGATAAATATGATGAATTTTTAGAAAATGAAAATAGATATGCAAATTTAAAGAAAGTCAATCCAAGTGAGGCAAGTATTCTTTTAAGTAAACAAAAAGAATGGGCAAAAAATAGATTTGACTATTATAGTAAACTTTAAAAAAAATGTATAATTATTTTAATACAGGCAATAATAATAATGTCATACGATATGTATGGCTTTAGGTAAGTCAGATTAGTACTGTTTTATACTAGTTACTTTTCTGGCTTTTTATTATGTAAATTAATTACCATCTGTTAAATAAATTGTAAATTTTATTTTTATATGATAGAATTGTTTTGGAGGAAAAAATGGATGTTAAAACTATAAATATCGTTTCTTTGGCGTATTTAGGAGATGCTGTTTATGAGGTGTATGTAAGAGAGTATTTAATACGTCGTGGTGTTGCATATGTGGAAGATTTACAAAAGAATGCTGTTAAGTTTGTTTCTGCTAAAAGTCAATCTAAAATTTTAAATTTTTTAATTGATAGAAATTTCTTTAATCAAGAAGAAATTGATATTATAAAAAGAGGAAGAAATTACAAAAGAAGCAGCCATCCTAAAAACACAGATTTAATTACTTATAAGAATTCTACAGGTTTTGAGGCTTTAATTGGTTATCTATATTTAGAGAATAATAAAAAAAGAATTATAGAAATTTTTAATTATATTTTGGAGGAGATTTATGAAAAAAATTGTTAGTTTTTTATTTATTTGTTTATTTTTTACTGCTTGTGGGAAAAATTTTACTACTATTGACGCTAATAAAGCAGTAGAGCTTATGGAAAGTGAAAACGTTGTTGTCATCGATGTAAGGGATAAAGAAGAATATAATAGTGGACATATTGCTAATGCTATTAATATTCCTCTTGATGATATTAATAGTATTAATTATGATAAGGAGACAATTATTATTTTATATTGTAACACTAGTATAAGAAGCTCCGAAGCAGCATCTGAACTTGTTAGCCTTGGGTATTCTAATATTTATAATCTAGATGGGGGATTATTAAATTGGGGTTTTGAGTTGGAGGAAGAATAATGTATATATATGGTAAAAATGTAGCTGTAGAAAAGCTAAAGAGCAATGAGAGAATTAATAAGATTTATTTGACAAAAAACTTTAAAGATATAGAAATTATGAACTTAATAAAAAACAAAAAGATAATATATTCTTTTGTAGATAATAAATTTATTAATGACAGAGTTTCTGGAAATCATCAGGGAATTTTATTGGACGTAGATGACGTAGAGACTTTTGATATTAGTTACATAGATAATATTAAGTCAAAATTACCATTGTTAGTAATGCTTGATCATATAGAAGATCCTCATAACTTTGGAGCAATAATTAGGACTTCTGAAGCTTTGGGAGTAGATGCTATTATTATTCCAAACGATAGAAGTGTCGGCATAAACTCTACTGTTGTAAAAACGAGTGCTGGGGCAATTTATAACATGCCTATAATTAGAGTAGCTAATCTAACCTCAGCAATCAATAAATTAAAAAATAATGGTTATTGGATAGTTGGCAGTGATATGGATGGAATTGAGTATACAAATGTTGATTACAAAATACCAATATGTTTGGTAATTGGAAATGAAGGACATGGTATGAGTAAAGTAGTTAGTAATAATTGTGATTATATTGTAAAAATACCGATGATAGGAAATATTAATAGCTTAAATGCATCAGTTTCTTGTGGAATTTTATTAGCACAGATTGTGAATTCTAGAAGGTAATTATGGAAAATAACGATTATGAACTTGTTTCGTTAGCCCAAGAAAATAATGAAGAAGCAATTAAAATTCTTTATCAAAAATATAAACCAATTATTATTAAGAAAAGCGAACATGCTATTTTATATTTATCTCACCATGGAATTGAAATTAATGATATTATGCAAGAGGGTTTTATTGCATTAGATGAAGCAATAAAGAAATTTTCACAAGATGATACGGCATCTTTTTATACTTTTGCTACTTTATGTATCAGTAGAAAAATTTCAACATATATCAAAAGAATGCAGGGAAAAAATAAAATATTAAATGATGCTATTACAATAGACGAGGGAATAGAAAATTTGTTAAAAGACAGTTTTAATGTAGAGACTAGTGTTATTTCTAATAACGAAGAATTTTATCTTTTAAATAAAATACAGCAGACATTAACTAGTTTTGAAAAGGATGTTTTCAATTTAAAAATTAAGGGGTATTCTTTTGAAGAAATTGCTAATACTTTAAATAAAGAAACTAAAGCAATTTACAATAGTTTTCATAGAATTAAACAAAAGATTAAAAAGATTGTCGATAATGATAACTAATTTTGGTTGTCTTTTTTTACAAATATAGTATAATATTTATTTGGATGTGATGATATGGATAAAATTATAGTTAAGGGTGCTAGAGTTAATAATTTAAAAAATATCGATATTGAAATTCCCAAAAATAAATTAGTAGTTATGACTGGTGTATCTGGATCTGGAAAAAGTAGTTTAGCTTTTGATACGATATATGCTGAGGGACAAAGAAGATATATAGAAAGTTTAAGTGCTTATGCTAGGCAATTTTTAGGTGGAAGTGAAAAACCAGATGTTGATTCAATTGAGGGATTGTCTCCTTCAATTAGCATAGATCAAAAAAGCACAAATAAAAATCCTCGTTCAACTGTTGGTACAATTACAGAAATTTACGATTATTTAAGATTACTATATGCACGTGTTGGCGTTCCTTATTGCCCTAAACATCATATTCCTATTGTTCAACAAAGTATTGAGGAAATGACAAACAAAGTATTAGAAATTGAACCTGGAACAAAAATCATGGTATTAGCTCCCGTGGTAAAAGGAGAGAAAGGTACTCACAAAGATATTTTAGAGCAATTAAGAATAGATGGTTATATTAGATGTAAGATTGATGGAGAAATTAGGGAACTTACAGAAAATATTGAACTTGAGAAGAATAAAAAACACGTCATTTTAGTTATTATAGACCGTTTAATTATAAAAGATGGTATTAGAACTAGACTTTATGATTCTATTGAAAATGCTGCAAAATTAGCAAAAGGAAAAATTATTATTGACCTACCAGAAAAAAATGAAGAAATTTTAATGAGTGAAGATTTTGCCTGCCCTTATTGTGATTTTTCTTTGTTAGAACTTGAACCTAGAATTTTTTCATTTAATGCTCCTTATGGCGCTTGTCCCGATTGTAAAGGATTAGGTGTTAAATTCAATATTGATATTGATTTGGTTATTCCTGATAAAAACTTATCAATAAATGAAGGGGCTATCAAACCATTTAATATAGACGACGATAATATTAATAGAACACAGTTGGAAACAGTAGCTAAATTTTATAATATAGATTTAAATGCAAAAATTAAAGATTTAGATAAAGAGAAATTAAATATTATTTTATATGGTTCTCCTGATATTTTAGAATTTAAATATACCTCTAAAAATGGTAACACTAGAAATGCTAAGGATTATTTTGAAGGTGTCATTAAAAATTTGGAAAGAAGATATATCGAAACAAAAAGTTCTTGGATTAGAGATTGGATTGAACTTTACATGAGAGAGAGCGTTTGTCCTACATGTAAAGGGTCAAGGCTAGGTGAGGCAGCCTTATCTGTTCTAATAAATAATAAAAATATTTACGAGGTTTCTTCTCTATCAATAAAAGATCTCAGAAAATTTATTAATTCTTTGAAATTATCGCCAGAAAAACAAGAGATTGCTTCTTTGTTAATTAAAGAAATTGATAATAGATTAGATTTTTTAATTAATGTTGGATTAGAATATTTAACTTTGAGTAGAACTGCTGGAACTTTATCTGGCGGGGAGAGTCAAAGAATTAGATTAGCTACACAAATTGGATCAAAACTAACAGGAGTTTTATATGTTCTTGATGAGCCAAGTATAGGATTACATCAAAAAGACAATCAAAAATTAATTAATTCTTTATTGGAAATGAGAGATTTAGGAAATACGTTAATTGTTGTAGAACACGATACTGATACAATGTTAGCGGCTGATTATTTAGTTGATATAGGGCCTTTAGCAGGGGAGCAAGGTGGATATGTTGTTGCTTGTGGTACTCCACAAGAAGTAATAAAAAATGAAAATAGTATTACGGGGCAATATCTGTCTGGAAAAAGAAAAATTGAAGTACCAAAAACAAGAAGAAAAGGAAATGGTAAATTTATTAAAGTTGTTGGAGCAAAAGAAAATAATTTAAAAAATATTAATGTATCTTTCCCATTAGGAACATTTACTTGTGTTACAGGAGTATCTGGATCTGGAAAAAGCAGTTTAGTAAATGAAATTTTATATAAATCTCTAGCTAGCAATTTATATAATTTTAAGGAAAAGCCTGGTAAGTGCAAAGAAATTTTAGGTATTGATGAAATTGATAAAGTAGTATTAATTACTCAAAATCCTATTGGAAGAACCCCTAGAAGTAATCCTGCTACATATGTTGGTGTTTTTGATGATATCAGAGATATTTTTGCTGAAACAAAAGAGGCAAAGATTAAAGGATATGATAAAAGTAGGTTTAGTTTTAATGTTAAAGGTGGCAGGTGTGAAGCTTGCTGGGGAGATGGAGTAAAAAAAATAGAAATGCACTTTTTACCTGATGTATATGTTCCTTGTGATGTTTGCCATGGTACACGCTACAATAAAGAAACTCTTAGCATAAAATATAAGAATAAAAATATATATGAGGTTTTAGAAATGCGTATAGATGAACTTATTGACTTTTTTGAAAACCATCCAAAAGTTCTTCATAAACTAAAGACTTTACAAGATGTTGGATTAGGTTATATAAAAATTGGTCAGAGTGCTCCTACATTGTCTGGCGGTGAAGCAGCTAGAGTTAAGTTAGCAAAAGAGTTGCAAAAAAAACCTACTGGAAAAAGTGTTTTTATACTGGATGAACCTACTACAGGATTACATTCTTACGATATTGAAAAGCTATTATTAATTTTAAATAGAATTGTTGATAATGGTGATACTGTTATTGTCATTGAGCATAATTTAGATGTCATTAAGGTTGCTGACTATATCATTGATTTAGGTCCTGATGGTGGAAATGGTGGCGGAAAGGTTGTTGTTACTGGTACTCCAGAAGAAGTGGCAAAACATAAAACAAGTTATACTGGAATGTTTTTAAAAGAGTATTTAAAAAAGTAAAATTTTAATATTTTTTACTTTTTTTGAATATACTTTTTTTTTTTACATATCTTTTAGTGAAGAGAGGTTATTATGGAAAAAATAGATGTTATTAAAAATATTGCTAAACGTACTGGTGGTGATATTTATTTAGGTGTTGTAGGTGCTGTTAGGACTGGTAAATCTACTTTTATTAGAAGATTTATGGAAAATTTAGTAGTTCCAAATATACAAGACGAATTTGAAAAAAAGCGAACATTAGATGAATTACCACAAGCTGCTAGTGGAAAAATGATTATGACTACTGAGCCAAAATTTGTACCTGCTAATGCAGCTAAAATTATGATTGATGAGTTTTCAGCTAATATTAAAATGATTGATTGTGTTGGTTATGTTATTAATAATGCAAAAGGTGTTGATGATGAAAATGGCCCTAGATATGTAATGACTCCTTGGTATAGCGAACCTATTCCATTTGTGGAAGCTGCAGAAATAGGTACTGAGAAGGTAATAAAAGACCATTCTACAATTGGAATTGTTGTGACTACTGATGGCAGCTTTGGAGAATTTAATAGAAATGATTATGTAGAAGCTGAAGAAACAGTTATCAATGAACTTAAAGAAATTGGCAAACCATATATTGTTTTACTTAATAGTGCTAATCCTTCTAGTAATGAAACAATTAATTTGACAGAAGAGTTAAAAAGCAAATATGGGGTTCCTGTTTTACCAATAAATGTTGAATTAATGCAAGAAAGAGATATGTATAATATTTTAAAAGAAGCTTTATATGAATTTCCGGTTGTTGAAGTTAAAGTTAATATTCCTGATTGGATTGCGGTCTTGAATCCTGATCATTACATAAAAAAAACATATATTGAAAAGATTAAAGAAAGTATTGTTACAATTAATAAAATAAGAGATGTAAACTTAATAACTAATTATTTTAATGATTGTGAATATATAAAAAATTCTTATTTATCAGATGTTGATACTTCTACTGGAGAGGTAACAATAAATTTAGTAGCTCCGGATGGTTTATATAATCAAGTACTTAAAGAAATTATTAATGTTGATATTTCATCAAAAGCCGATTTATTATATTTATTTCAAGAATTTAATGATACTAAAACAGAATATGATCAAATTAAATCTGCTCTTAAAACTGTTAAACAGACAGGATACGGAATTGCTGCTCCTACTTTAGCGGATATGAAATTAGAAACTCCAGAAATTATAAAACAGGGCAGTAGATATGGTGTTAAACTTAAAGCTAAAGCTCCTTCTATTCATATGATTAAAGTAGATGTCGAATCGACTTTTGAACCTATTATTGGTAGTGAGGTGCAGAGTAAAGAATTAATTAACTATTTAACTGATTCTAATAAAAATAATGATATTTGGAAAAGTGAAATTTTTGGAAGAAGTTTAGATGTAATTGTTCAAGAGGGTATTCAAGCAAAACTAGCAATGATGCCTGAAAGTGTTAGATATAAGCTTTGCCAAACTTTAACAAAAATTATTAATAAAGGCAGTTCGACAATGATTGCTATAGTTATATAGTAAACTTGTGTAAAGTGCTTATTAAAAAGAAGAGTTTTGCTCTTTTTTTTTATAAAAGTATTGATTTTAGGTTAATTTCATGTTATTGTATTGTTGTAAGCATAGATATATTCTTGCTTAAATATAAAGATGGAGGTAAATAAAAATGACAAAAGCATGTTTAGTTGATTACATCGCTGAAAATGCAGACTTAACAAAAGCTGATGCTACTAGAGCATTAGAAGCTATGTTGGCTGGTGTAGAAAAAGGATTAAAAGAGGACGGAAAAGTTACTTTAGTAGGATTTGGTACTTTTTCTGCTAAAAAGAGAGAAGCTAGAACTGGTAGAAACCCACAAACTGGCGAAGAGGTTAAAATACCTGCTCGTGTAGTTCCTAGTTTTAAAGCTGGAAACAAATTAAAAGATGCTTTAAATTAGTCTTTTATAATAGATACAACTTTAATTTATGTTGTAATAAAAGGAAAGCTAAAAAAACACAAATGTAGTAGTTTGTGTTTTTTTATTATTTTATTTCTCTATGAATTGCTATAACCTTTCCCAATATCATATCTGAAGATATAATATTTATATTTATACTAGGAAATTTAGGATTCATTGCTTGAAGAATTATACCTTTAGGATATTTATACAGTTTTCTTACCGATAAAATATTAGGTTTTGTAGCTATTATAATATCGTCACCATTTTTGTAATCATCTTTTTTTTCAAAGAATACTTTATCATTTTTTAAATAAAATGGTGTCATTGAATCATCTATTATTTTAACTGATAATTCTGATTTACCAATAATAGGCTCATATGCAACATTTTTATATGTATTAATTATTTTTTCATTTTTTACGGTTAAATTTTTATCTGTTCTTGTGCTAGATATATAGTTTTTGACAAATTTATTTTCTAAATTTTTCTTTTCTTCTTCACTAACATCTAAATTATTTAATATTGACGCGTCAATATTAAATATATCACATATCTCAAAGAAAATATTATATGGTATGTTTAATAATCCAGTTTCATATTTATGTAGCGTTTGCCTGTTTTTTTGATGGTTTAAGGCAATTGATAAATCTTCAAGTGAATAGTTATATTTTTGTCTATTTTCTTTAATTATTCTTCCGATAAAAGGTTTTAACTCATCGCTTACTAATTCATTTTTTCTTGTTCTCATATAACCTCCAATTAATTAACTTTTTTTAATATAGCTATTGGGATTGTTCCTATTGTACCAATGATTGTTTTAATCATATATCTTATTACTATGCATAGTATTAAGTTAACTATTTTGTACTCAAATAAATATGCTATTAAGACAAATAGTAAATTTTCAAATAATTCAACAATTATTATTGAGAATACATTACAAAATAATACTTGATTTTGTAATTTTTTCAATGAATAATATATTTTACTGCTTATAAAACATGAGCCAATTAGCGATACTATTAAAGCAATGTAAACTCTTAAATTATATTTAAATATATTATCAAACGATTTGTTGGCTATTTCATTATATTTGCTTACTTCTATCAATCCTGATAAATTCAAAAAGCAGCTACTAATTAACACAGTCAATAAAATTAAAATAATATATGTTTTTAATTCATCTAGCCCTCTTTTTTGAGTAATTAAGTTTCCACCAACAATAATTGATGTTGTAGTTGCAAATCCTATAGGAATATCAACATTCATAATATCAATTTTTTTAAGGCTCATTATGCAAGAAATAAAAGTAAATATTATTCCATATACATATATTCCATCCGTTTTGTATTTCTTATATAATATTATTAATGATATATAGCAGATAATCATTTCCGCAAAAATTAAAATTAAATTTCTCATCTTTTCACCTTCTTATTAATAATACTTTGCACAAGAATTAGATTAATTAGAGTAATTGGTATTCCGATAATGTAAGTTGAAATGCCAATGAATATTGAGTTATATAGTGTCAAAGTACTAATATAAGATAGTATACAAAAAATTAACGTGTAAATTAATCCAGTAATAATGTATGTCAATAATACACATATAAGAATATTTTTGTTAATTGATAACAGAATTTGGGATAATTTAATAATTGAAAGCTCACTTAATAATGTAATTAATGGATAAAATATTATAATTTTATAATTGTGTTCAAAGGTTGCTTGCATATTTATTGATATTGTTTCTGTTATTGCTGGTGTAAAAAAATTTAGAACAGCTAATGAACAACTTGTTATTATGTTAGTTATTAACAATATAATAATTATATTTTTGTTTTCTTTACTTCCATATTTAGCATTAATTATATATAGTATGATCATTATTCCAATAAGGGGAATTATATTTAAATTTATATTCATTTTGAAGACATATGCTATTTTAAATGATAAAATATATGAAAGTAGATTTATTATCACTAATGAAAAATATAATCCTCTTTTATCTAGTATTTTATAGATACAAAAAGTTGTTAGTATGGTTAGTAGTATCAATATTATGAATATAAGTTCTTCCATTTTTCCACCTTCTTATTCATGTTTATTATAACATAAAAATTAAAGATACAAAATATTTTTGTATCTTTTTCTTAAAATAAATTTTTATTTGTTTTTCTTATTAAAAATCATATCATTAAAAGCTTCTATTTTTGTATCAATATTTGAAATATTATTTTCACCATCAAAACTTAAATACAATATTGGAACATTGTAATCTTCACTTATTTGGTTTAATACGGGCATTGCATTTATTTCTGGTACGCAACTAAAACTTTTTATGTGAATGATTCCGTCTACTCCCTTTTTGGCATGTTCTAATGCATGAACAACAGATTCTGTTCCATCTGCTCCTAAAGCATATTTTAAATATTTTCTTCCTTTAAATAATAACATTTTTTTCATAAAACGTTTTTTAATTAGTAAATACGTCAAATTAGTATACCTTATAATTTCTATTCCCTCTTGAATTAAACTTCTTTCTAAATTGTTACTTGAATTTAAATCCATTAAAGAATATAATTCACCAATTAATAAAATTTTGATTCTTGTTTTTTCTTCTAATTCAATACTACGATATTCTTTATAATATTTTTTGTATATTTTTATAATCTTTATAATACCTAATTTTTCTTTGGAAAACTCTTGATGCATTTTTTCTTCTTTTATTTTAAAGGAATTTTTTTCTTTTTCGTATCCCATATTTTTTCGTAAATAATCATCTAGTTTATCCATAAAAATTATAATTAATATTCCTTGTATTAAATAATATGCATATAAAAATATATTTAATTTTTTATTTAATTTTTTTGATATTTTATACATTTTTATAACTGATATATGATTATTTTTAATTAAATTAATAAAATCAAATTTATATCCTAAACTTTTTAATATTCCCTCTTGTAATTCAGCAAAATATCCATATCTACAACCACCACCGCCTTGAATTAATATATCTGCTCCTGAGTTTAGTGCTTGAATATAATTTCCTAAGTTATATTTAAATGGCATACAAATATCCTCGGGACTATATCTTGAACCTAATTCTATTGTTTCTTTATTATTTTCCGGGGGAATTAAGACTTTATATTTTGTTATATTTTCTACAATATATTTTATTGGTATGTAATATTTTCCTAAATGAGGAAATGAAATTATTTTATTCATTTTGACCTCCATTTATAATATCTATAAAACTTTCTAGTTTTGTTTCTAAACTTAAATCAGTTATGTTTTCATCGATTACCAGTGTTAGAATTGGAATTTCTGAGTTTTTTAAAATTGCTAAGTTATTTACAAGAGAGTCTATCCCACATGGATATGTTGAGATAAATATTATTCCATCTATTTGATGTTTATAATAATATAGGCTACCTATCATTTCTTTAGAATATTTCCAATATAGGGTGTTTGAAAAGTACTCTGAAAATTCTGCTGCTAACTTTTTATTTAAATTATTTGATAGGATAGGGGTTACATTATTTTTTTCTAAATAGTCTATAATGTAATTAGAAATAAATTTATCTTTAATATTATAAAAATGAGATAAAATTAATATTTTTTTGTTTTTCTTTAATAACTTATTATTTTCTTCTTTATGTTTATTAATATCATAATTTTTTTGCTTTTTGTTTGCATAGAAATAGCTATATATTATTTTTATGGGATTTTTACTGAATTTTAGGCCTATTTTAAAAAATTCAAATATTTGATATTTGTGATTTGTATGATCTATGTTAAAATCAATAATCATTTCTTTAGGGATAATATATTTTAAATTATCATATGTTCCATTTAATCTAGTACATACTTTATCTTTTTTTCCATAATCACACACGCGAGAAACCAAAATGTAGTCACATTTTTCTGACAAATAAATAGCATGTCCAATATATATTTTATAAGATAGGCAGCATTCATCAATTGTATTATTTATACCTAAATTTAAAATTTCTCTATTTGTTTCTGGGCTTAATACAACATTTAATCCTAATTTTTCAAAAAAGCTTTTCCATAACACTCCATATCTGTAATATAAAAATGCTCTGGGTATTCCTATTTTTATTTTTTTCATTTTTCACCTTAATAAAATATATGTTATTATTTTTAAAATATGCTTATAAAAAAAAGGCTATTCGCCTTCTTCGTCTAATTCTTCTTCATTAAGTATGGTCAAATCTGTCAAATCTTCTTCTGCATATTCTTCTTCATCATCTATTGAATTATATTCGTCTTCTTGATTGTATTCGTCATCTTCTTCAGAAGAAATATCATCTTCGTAGTCTTCTTCTTTATCTTCATATAGTTCTTCCATATCTATTTTTACTTTGTGATTACTTCTTAAGTCCCATTTCCCATCATCTAGCAAAATAAATTCTTTTGATGTGGTTAATGATTGAAAGAAGTCTGCTATTTTTTCTTGATATTCTCTTTCTGAAAGTCCCAATAATGAGCATACTTGATGAAATAAATCAGCAGTGGTCATTGTTTTGTTATTTTCTTCAAGATATAACTTTGCAATGCTAGTATAAGGTAATAATTCTAATTCCTCTTTTGTCATTTTACTTAATTTCATTTTTTCCTCCTACATTTGCTCTCTAGGTATTATACCAATTAAATTTAGTGAATTGTTAATAACTATTTTTATGGCTTTAAGTAAAGCCATTCTTTCTTCTGTATATTCTTCATTTTCTGTAATGAACTTTTCTGTTGTATAATATGAATGAAAAATAGTTGTTAATTCATAGACGTAATTACTAATAATATGAGGCTGTTGCTTTTCGGCAGCTGAAATAACTACATCTGTAAACATTAATAATTTATTCATAATAGTATATGCTAAAGGATTAGTTATGGTTTGGTAATTATCTTTAATTTTTACTTCTTTTTTATAGTTTTTTAAGATTGAAGTTATCCTAGCATTAGCATATTCTATATAATAAACAGGATTATCATTACTATTTTTAATTGCTAATGATAAATCAAAGTCTATTTGAGTATCTAAACTTTTTGATGCAAAAAAGTATCTTGCGGCATTTATTCCTACTTCTTCGATTAAATCATTTAATGTTATTGTTTTTCCTGTACGTTTACTTATTTTTATTTCTTCACCATCTTTTAGTAATCTGACCATTTGTAATATCTTAATATCAAGAATATTACTATTGTATCCAAGTATTTCTAATGATCCTTTTAAACGATTTATATATCCGTGGTGGTCTGCTCCAAAAACATCAATTAGTTTTTCATATCCTCTCTCTATTTTGTCAACATGATATGCTATATCAGGTAAAAGATAGGTATAATTTCCATCATTTTTAACAATAACTCTATCTTTTTCGTCTCCATAATTGGATGTTTTTAGCCACAATGCATTATCTTCTACATAGCATTCATTATTTTTCTTAAATGAATTTAATATTTTTTCTATTAGACCTTTATCGTATAATGATTTTTCACTAGTAAAGACATCAAAATTGACTCTAAATTTGTCTAAATCTTGCTTTATTTGATGCATTAAAATTTTTAGTCCTTCTTCTTTAAAATAATTAATGCTTTCTTCTAATTTTTTATCATTATATTGATCATATATTTTTTTTGCTATATTTATAATTTCTTTTCCATGATAACCATCTTCGGGAATATTAAAATCAAGATGACATATTTCTTTATATCTTTCTTTAATTGATATCCCTAAGTTGTTCATTTGATTTCCAGCATCATTAATATAATATTCTCTAGTTACGTCATAGCCACATAGTGACATAATTCTTGATAAATTATCTCCATAACAAGCTCCTCTTCCATGTCCTATATGAAGAATTCCAGTTGGATTAGCACTAACATACTCAATATTTACTTTTAATTTTTTTCCAGTATCATTTTGCCCATATTGTTTATCTTCTTGAATTATTTTATTAATTTCTTTGTATAATCTTTCTTTTTTTAAATAAAAATTTATAAACCCTGGTGGGGCTATTTCTATATCTTCAAAAATATCATTTTTAATATTTTCTTTTATTTTTTTTGCTATTTCAATTGGAGATTCTCTTAGTTTTTTGGCTAACATTAATGATATATTTGTTGAATAGTTTCCAAATTCTTCTTTTTTAGGTATTTCTATTACTATGTTTTCTAAACTTTCTTCTATATCAATATTTGCCAAACCTTCTTTTATTATTTGTTGTATTTCTTTTTTTATACTCATTACTTATCACTCATTTCTAAAAGATATATATAGGTGTTTTCTGATCCTTCTATTTTATATGTTATTTTTATGTAGTTATCTTTTATAATCATTTCTGTTGTTTTTATATCTATATAGATGCTATATTTAAAATTTTTTAAATAATATTCTGTTTTATTTACTTTATTTAATTGATACTTTATAACATGCTTTATTTCTTCGTTTTCTCTTATCATATTTATTGTTTCTTGTTTTATTTCTATATTTATTTTGTCATTGTCAACAATATAACTAATTTTGTTATTTTTTTGCAAACCATAAGTATCAATATTAATTTTCGTTTTATCAGTTAAATTCTTTAAATATCCTGTTAGTTTTACTTTAATAAAAACACCTTCATAAGAATTCATTAGACATTATATCATAAGTTATATAAAAATAGAACTCATATTTTTATTTTTTTTAGAAATAATAAATATAGATGTTATATGTATTAATAAATTATGCTTTTTCCTTTTATTGAAAGGTTGGTTAAATCTATGAAAATATTAAAAAAAATAGGAAAGATTAGTATTATTTTACTAGGAATATTTTTATTTGGAAATGTTTGTTTATATATTTATTGTCTAATAACTCCAAAAATTCAAATATCAAAAAATCAGTCTTATTATTTATATGATAATAAAAATAATGAAATTTTTAATAATTATAGTTGGGTTTCTCTAGAAGAGATTAGTCCTTATTTGATTGATGCTACTTTATCTACTGAAGATAAACACTTTTATAATCATATTGGATTTGATTATTTAAGAATAGCTAAGGCTATTTTAAAAAATATTGCTTCTGGTAGTTTGTCAGAGGGCGCTTCTACCATAACGCAACAATATGCTAAAAATTTATATTTAACTTATGATAAAACATGGAAAAGAAAAATTGAGGAAGCAATACTTGCCTTTGAGCTTGAAACACATTATACAAAAGATGAAATTTTAGAAGGATATTTAAATACTATAAATTATGGTGGTGTTTTTGGTATTGAAAATGCTTCACAATATTATTTTAATAAATCTGCTAAGGATTTAAATTTGGCAGAAGCTTCAATGCTTGCGGGAATTCCTCAATCACCATCAAATTATTCACCTTTATATAATGAAGAATTAGCAAAAAAAAGGCAAAAAACAGTTTTAACTTTAATGTATAATAATGATAAAATAGATGAAGATGAACTTAATCAAGCTTATAATGAAAAATTAACTTATTCTGGAAATAAAAATTCAGAAATTACTTCTGGGTTAATGTACTTTAAAGATGCTGTTTTAAATGAACTATTACAAATACCTAACATTCCTGATTCACTATTAACTACTGGTGGTATTAAAATATACACTACTTTAGATAGTACAGCTCAAGCTGTGTTGGAAAAGTCTATTGATGATAAGGATATGGGAGAGTTACAAATTGCAGCAATAATGATGAATCCAAATAATGGCGATGTCTTAGCTTTAGTTGGTGGGACTGATTACAATGCTAGTCAATTTAATCGGGCTATATCTGCTAAAAGACAAGTTGGCTCTACAATGAAACCTTTTTTATATTATGCTGCTTTAGAAAGTGGATTTACTTCAGCTTCTTCTTTTATTAGTGAAAAAACTACTTTTTCTTTTTCAAACAATAGTACTTATACTCCGAAAAATTATAATGATAAATATGCCAATGGACCTTTATCTATGGGTGCTGCTATAGCTTATTCCGATAATATATATGCTATAAAAACACATTTATTTTTGGGTGAAGAAAAATTAGTTTCAATTTCTAATAGACTAGGTATCGATAATAATCTTTCTGCTGTTCCTTCTTTGGCTCTTGGTACTGAGGAAATAAGCTTAATGAATATGGTTTCTGGATATTCTTCATTTGCTAACATGGGTAATAAAATCAATGGTCATTTAATCAAAAAAATTGAGGATAGTAAAGGAAATATATTATATGAATTTGAAGAAAAAAAGGTTAATATTTTGGATGAAAGTTTAGTTTATATTCTTAATGAGATGTTAACTTATACGTATGATCAAAGTTTTATTGACTATAATTATCCTACTTTAATCAGTTTAGCTCCAAGAATGAGTAATAAATATTCTGTTAAATCGGGAACGACTAATACTGATATGTGGATAATAGGTTATAATAAAAATGCTGTACTTGGTGTATGGACTGGATATGATGATAACAGAAATTTTTCTAGTGAAGTATCAAATTTTCATAAAGATATTTGGATTGAAACGATGGAAAATTATTTAAAAGACAAAGATAATACTTGGTATGATGCTCCAGATAATATAGTAGGGGTATTGGTAAATCCAATTACTGGGGAATTAATTGATAATGAAGAAGAGAAGGGAAAAATATTTTATTTTTTAAGAGGTACTGAGCCTTATGTTGGAGATAAATATAACTTTGATTCTGTCTTTAATCAAAATGATACCGATAACATAATTGAAAATTAATAAAAAAATATGTAATTATTAGTTACATATTTTATAATTCTATTATAATACAGTGACCTGTATCATTATTATAAAGTTTATATTGAATTTGATTTTGATTTAAAAATTCTGTTACTTTAGTTAAATTATTTGTTGGTTCTTGTGTATTAGTTGTTACAGGAACTTCATAATTTGTTAAATCTGAAACTTGAGTCTGTGGTTCATTTTGATTTGGCTGTGTTTGAGTTTCAGATATAGAAAATAGTGGTGTATCTTGAACTATATTTTCTTGTATTGGTTGTTCTATGTTTGGCACATTTACAACTTCTTGGTTGAATAGCGGTGTATCTTGTGTACTTTGTTGTGAAGTATTTAAATTTTGATTAGCACTAACTTGTGAATTAATATCTTGATTTGACTGTTCTATATTTTGTTTTGGCATTTGATCCGCTTGATTTAAAGATGGTTCTTGTGGTGGTATAGTCTGTTGTGGTTCTTGTACTGAATTATTTACACCAATATTAAAATCTGGAATTGGATTTGTTGTAGAAAAATCAAATAATGGTTGTGTTTGTTCAATATTTTGCATAGATTGATTATCTTGATTTTGTATGCCTGGTTGTGAAGACGGTTGCATAGGAGTTACATTTTGTGTCAATGATTCTCCTACTGGATTAGCCGTAGGCATTACTGTTTCATTTATTGGTTGAGAATTAATACTTTGCATATTTAAAGTATTTAATGAGGCACTATTTGTTGGGTTCATTTGAGCATTATAGTTTGGAAAAAAGTTTCCATTATTCATATTATCACTTTCCTTTTCTTCTTTTTTTGTTTCTTTACTACCAATTGAATTCATTATGTTACTAATAGTGGTTTCAATTGGAATTTTTTCATTATTTTGTTTTTTAATAATTTCATTTAGTTCTTTAACAGATAATTTTTCATTAATTATTCTTTCTAACAATAATAATTTTTTTTCATTATCCAAAACACATAATAGACTTCTAGCATGCCTTTCACTAATTTGTTGATTATTAAGCGCTTCTTTGATTTCTTTTGGTAATGTTAACAATCTTAATTTATTTGCTATTGTTGATTGAGATTTTCCAATTTTATCTCCTAAATCTTTTTGTGTAACATTCGTAAGCTCTATTATTTGTTTAATAGATTCGGCTTCTTCAAGTGGGGTTAAATTTTCTCTTTGTAAATTTTCTATTAATGCCATTTCTGCCATTTTTATATCTTCAATATTCTTTATAATTGCCGGAACTTTTTTTAGGCCAATTTTTCTAGCAGCACGCCATCTTCTTTCTCCTGCTATTATTTCATATTTATCATTTGTTTTTCTTACTAATATTGGATTTATTATTCCATATTCTTTAATTGATTTAGCAAGACTATCTAATGATTCTTCATTAAATTCCTTCCTAGGTTGGTATTTATTTGGCATTAACTTATCTACATCGATTTCTATTATTTTTTCCTCTTGCAATATACCACCTCTTTATTCTATATATATAATACATTATATTTTTTTTTTTTTCAATGTTTTTTATATATTATTTTTTTATTGAACTATTTTTTGTCTACATTATATCATTTTTTTTGATTTGAGAATACTGTCTTGGGTACTTCTTTGCAGTAACATTATATTTTTCGACTTTGTATATTGTTCTTAAACTATTTTCAGATGGTAATTGAAATTGAATTATTGTTTCATTTTTTAATGATAATTTTTTGTAGTATTTATCAATATTCTTCATTTCATCAGTAATATTTGACTTTAAGGCAATAAATGTGCCATTTACTTTTAACATAGGAATAGAGTATTCTAAAAGATGTTTTAATGGTGCTACTGCTCTTGATGTAACAATATCATATTTTTCACGATTTTCTTTAGAATAAACTTCTGCTCGTTTATTAATTATTTTTACTTTTTCTAATTGTAATTCTTCTACTATTTTTGTTAAAAATATACATTTTTTTGTTGTTGAATCTAGTAAAGTAACATCTAATTTTGGAAAAAATATTTTTAAAACAATCCCTGGAAATCCAGCACCTGTTCCTACATCTATTAGTGATTGGTTATCTAAATCAACTATTTTTGTTATAGTTAATGAATCAAAAAAATGTTTTAAAAAGACTTCTTTTTTATCTGTTATAGCTGTTAAGTTATATTTTTTATTCTCTGTATATAGAATTTCATAGTATTTTTCTAATTTTTGAAGCATTTCTTCTGTGTATTTAATATTTAATTTTTTTATTTCATTAATAAATTGTTCTTTATTCATTGTATTTCTTCCTTAAATATACTAATAATATTGAAATATCCGATGGATTGACACCACTTATTCTTAGTGCTTGGCCAATTGTTGTTGGATTTATTTTTGATAATTTTTGTCTCGCTTCACTTGCTAAATTGGGAATTAATTCATAGTTAATATCTTTTGGTATTTTCTTTTCTTCTTGTTTTAGCATTTTTTCGGCTTCTTTATTTATTTTATTTATATAACCTGAATATTTTATTTCTATCTCTACTTGTTCCATTACATCATCTAGATATATTTCTTTAATAATATTTAATTTTTTTAAAATGTTTATATCTATTTCTGTTCTTTTTAGTAAATCATATAACGTAATTGAATCTTTAATTGGAGCACTTTTTATTGCTTTTAACATACTATTAACATTTGTTGTAGGATTTAATTTATTTTCTTTTAAATACTTTGAAAATAAATCAATCTCTTTTAGTTTATGCTGAAATTTTTGATAACGTGGTTCTTTTATTAATCCTACATCATAACCATATTTTGTTAATCTAATATCTGCATTATCATGTCTTAAAAGTAAACGATATTCTGCTCTTGAAGTTAACATTCTGTATGGTTCTGTTGTTCCTTTTGTTACTAAATCATCAATTAATACACCAATATAGGCTTCATTTCTTTTTAAAATCAATGGTTCTTTATTGTCGATTGCTAAGGCTGCGTTTATTCCCGCAATAATTCCTTGGCCAGCGGCTTCTTCATAACCACTTGTTCCATTTATTTGACCTGCTGTATATAAATTTTTTAGAATTTTAGTTTCTAGTGATCTAGTAACTTGAGTAGGGGAAATAGCATCGTATTCTATCGCATAAGCATATTTTGTAATAATTGCATTTTTCATTCCTGGTAATGAATGAACCATTTTTTCTTGAACATCTCTTGGCATGGATGTTGAAAATCCTTGGAGATACATATCGTCATAATAAATACTTTCTGGTTCAATAAATAATTGGTGTCTTTCTTTATCAGAAAATCTTACTATTTTATCTTCAATAGATGGACAATATCTTGGACCTACCGTTCCTTCTGTTACATAACCGCCGTACATAGCAGATTTATTTAAATTTTCTAAAATTATTTTCTTAGTTAAATCAGTAGTATAAATTAAATGACATGGTATCTGTTTATTCGTATCATAAGTCATTTGTTCTTCAGTATTAAAACAATAACATTCTTTATCTCCTAATTCTTCTTTTGTTTCTAAGAAATTAATTGTTGATTTTTTAATTCTTTGAGGAGTTCCTGTTTTTAATCTTAAAATATTAAAACCATATTGTTTTAATTTATCAGATAAATATAGAGATGGTTTTTCATCGTGGGGACCACTTCTTTTTCTTTCATCTCCAATTAATATATCTGATTTTAAATATGTTCCAGTAGTTAAAATTACTTTTTTACTTAATATTTTTGTATTGTCAAATAAAATAACACCCCGTACTTCTTTATTTTCAACAATTAAATCTTCTACCATCGATTCTAATAATGTTAAATTTTCTTGATTTTCTAGTGTTTTTAACATTTCTTTGGGATATGTTACTTTATCGACTTGTGCTCTTAGTGATCTAACAGCAGGACCTTTGGATGAATTTAACATTTTCATTTGAAGAAACGTTTTATCTGCTATTTTTCCCATTTCGCCACCTAAAGCATCTATTTCACGAACGATAATTCCTTTGGCAGATCCTCCAATAGATGGATTACATGGTAGACTTGCGACATTTTTTAAATTTGCAGTTATCAATAAAGTTTTTTTACCTATTCTTGCTGATGCTAAAGCTGCTTCACATCCAGCATGACCAGCTCCTACTACAATTATATCATAATTCATTTTATCACTTACTTTCCTAAACAAAATCTAGAAAATATTTCATCTATTAATTCTTCTTTATAGGTTTTTCCAATTATTTCTCCTAAAATATTCCAACATTCTTTTAAATCTAATTCAATCATATCAATTGGATATTTTTTAATGTTATTAAGACTTTTTTCTATGCTTTCTTTAGATTTTTTTAATAATGAAATACTTCTAGCACTACTTAAATATGTTAAATCGTTTGTTTCTATTTGTTCTAAATTAAATATCTCTATTATTTTTTGTTTCAAACTTTCTAGTCCAATATTTTCTTTTATACTAATTTTGATAACTTCGTTTTCTGATATTTCTAGATTATTTTTTAAATCTATTTTGTTTATTACAACTATATGTTTTTTATTTTTTATTTGATTTAAAATTTCTATGTCTTCTTTAGTTAATTTTTCATTATTATTTAATAAATATATTATTAAATCTGATTTCTTTATTATTTCATAACTTTTGTCTACTCCTATTTGTTCAACAATATTATCTGTTTTTCTTATTCCAGCTGTATCAATTATATTACAGACTATTCCATTTAATATAAATTTTCCTTCGACAATATCTCTTGTTGTTCCTTCAATATCGGTAACAATTGCCTTATCTTCTTCAATCAAATAATTTAAAAGGCTACTTTTTCCAACGTTTGGGCGTCCAATTATTCCTATATTTATACCTTCTTTAATAATTTTTCCTGATTCTGATTTTTTTATTATTTCATCGATATTTTCTTGTATTTCTTTTAATTTTGGATATATTTTTTTATTTGTTAATACTTCAATATCTTCGTATTCAGGATAATCGATATTTACTTCGATGTTACTGATTATTTCTAATAATTTTTGGCGAAGGTTTTCAATAAGATTTGAAACATTTCCTGTTAATTGATTAATTGATAATTTTCTTCCTACCTCTGTTTTGGCTTCAATTAAATTCATTATTCCTTCTGCTTGTGTTAGATCAATGCGTCCATTTAAGAAGGCTCTTTTGGTAAATTCTCCTGGTTCTGCTAATCTAGCACCATTTAATAATAATAGTTCTAAGACTTTATTTGTAGTAATTATCCCTCCATGACAATTTATTTCTACAACATTTTCTTTTGTGAATGTTTTTGGAGCTAACATTATACTTATTAAAACTTCATCAATTATTTGATTTTTATCAATTATATGACCGTAATGAATTGTATGAGTTTTAGCATCTTTTATATTTTTATCAAATATTTTATTAACTATTTTTATTGCTTCTGGACCACTTACTCTAATTATTGAAATAGCTCCTACACCTAAAGTTGTCGAAATGGCTGCAATTGTATCTTCCATATTTATTTACTCCTTTTAAATAATTTTTTAAATTTTATATAAAAAAGATATAATTTTTTATATCTTTATATTTCTTTTGGCTTGATAACGACACATCTATTTGGTTCTTCGCCAGTAGATTCAGTATATACATATTTATTATCTGCTAAGACACTATGAACAATTCTTCTTTCATAAGAATTCATACTATCAAGTTTTGTTTCAAATTTTGTTCTAGCAACTTCTTTTGCAACTTTTTTTGCTAAGTATTCTATGTTATGAATTTTTTTATCTTTATAATTTTCTACATCAAGAACGATACTAACATAATGATTTATTTTATTATTAATGATTTGTCTAATAATTGTTTGAATTGCTTCTAATGTTTTACCATTTTTTCCAATTAATAGAGCATTGTGATCTGAAAATATTTTTATAGTAATATTTTCTTCTCTTCTTCTTATTTCTAAATTAGCGGTTAATCCCATAAGTTTAATTATTTCATTAACATTTTCTTTTATTTCATCAATTAAATCATTATAATCAATTACCTCTATTTTAACATTTTTTTTAATAATACTATTTTTTTCCTCTAATATATTGATTATCATATTATTTTCTGATATTTTTAATTCTTTGGTTGCTTGTTCGATTGCTTCTTCTTTAGTCTTGCCATTATAAATATATTTTTTCATTATTTTACCTTCTTTCTCTCTACTAAAATATTTTGAATTATGGTAAATATATTTGATGTTATCCAATAAATTCCAACAGCGGATGATATAGTGAATGAGCTGTATGTAATTATTGCTATCATAAAATATAGCATATATTTCATATTAATTCCTTGATTAGGATTTATTGTCTGATCTTTTAATGTTTTTTTGAAAGAAACTAAAGTTGCTAAAAAGATTAATAAAACTAAAAGTATATATACATATTCTCCATTCATAATTCCAACCCATGGAGTTTTTCCTAAATTGAAGAAAAAGAGATTATCTTCAAATATGGCAGGAGTTCTATTTATTGCTTCATAAAATGCTATTAATAAAGGAATTTGAATAAATGCTAGAAGGCAACCTGAAATAGGGTTTATTTTATATTTTTGATATATTAACAACATTTCTTGTGCTTTTCTATTTTGATCTTCTGGTGTTGTTTTATTTGCATATTTTTTTTCTAATTTAGCTAATTCTGGTTGAGCTTTTTTTATAAGCTCTGATTGCATGGCTGTTTTTTTAGTAAATGGGTATAGTAATAATCTTATTATTAAACATGTTACTACTATTGATAGGCCATAATTATTTAAAATATTTCCTATTTTTATTATTACCCATGCTAATGGTTTTACAAATAAACTTGTCCACAATCCTTCATAATTTGAAAGAGGAGTGAATTCATTACAAGTTGGTAATTTATCAATATCTATATTATATTTTTCATATAATTCTATTGTTGAAGATTCTGTTGGTTGACAGATAATATTTTCTGTTAATACTTGTCCTGTTTCTTCATTATGAACTATTTTTTTACCATCTTTTAGAGTTTTGGTACATCCGGTTAAAAGAAATAAAATAAGGATAACTAAAATTATTTTTTTGTTTTTTTTCATTTAATTTCTCACTTTCTTAATTAATTGTAGTAATTCTTCTTTTAATGAATTATATTCTAGATTTTTTGCAGCTTCTTTTATTATTATAACATAACTATTGCCTTTTTGTATATTAAATTTATTGGTCATAATAATATTTTTTAGTTGGCGTTTTATTTTATTTCTTTGATATGCTTTTCCTATTTTTTTTGGTACTGTTATACCAAATAAAGTTTTTTCCGTCTTTTGATAATATATAGAAAAATAGATGTTTTTAACACTTTTCTTTTTACTTATAATTTCACTGAATGTTTTACTATCTTTTATTATGTTTTCTTTATTCATATATTTATCATCCTTTATTCATAATAAACAAAAAACCACTTGTAGTGGCTTATGCGCAAAGTTTTTTTCTTTTTTTTGCTCTTCTTTTATTTAATACATTTCCTTTTATTCTAGCAAAAAATCCGTGTTTTTTTGCTTTTTTTCTTTTATTTGGTTGATAAGTTCTTTTCATATATAACACCTCCAAGTTAAAATCTTCTTTATTATATAGAACTTAATAAATTATGTCAACAACTTTTTTATTTTTTTTCTTTTTTTCTTTTATTTTACATTTTTTTTTGTTATAATCTTTATAAGAGAATAGAGGGATAATTATGTTTGAGAAAATTTTATCAATTACAAAAAATTATGCTATTGTTAAAATTATAAATAATATTAATGATGACATATTAAATTATAATGTTATTCTTGAAGATAATTATAAAAAAATTTTAGGTGAAATTGATGAGATTATTAACGATGAAGTAAAAATTTCATTTTTAGGTGAATTTATTAATGATAGATTTTATAGTGGAATAATTAGAAGACCTTCTTTATCTTCTACAGTTAGAATTATTAACAAACAAGAATTAGGAGAATTAGTTGGTGATAATGATAGTAGAACTATGATTCTTGGTCTTAGTCCTTTGTATAATAATTATCCAATAAAGATAAATATTAATGAAATGTTTAGTAATCATATCGCTATTTTTGGAAATACAGGTTCAGGTAAGACTTGCGGTGTAGCAAGAATTATTCAAAATTTATTTAATATGAAAGATAAAGTTCCTTTTAATGGAAATATATTTATATTTAATAATACTTCTGAATATGATTCCGCTTTTAGAGAAATTAATAAAATTAATAGTAATTTTAATTATAAATTGTATACAACCGATAAAAGTAATTCTGATGGTGAAGAGATAAAGATTCCTTTATGGATTATGAGTGCTGATGATTATGCTAATTTATTAGATGTTACTGAATTTTTTCAAATTAACATAATTGAAAAAATGTTAAGTATTGTTTCTATTTTTGCTAGAAATGATGAATATGCTAATAAATATAAAAATCATTTAATTGCTAAGGCAATAATTTCCGTTTTATATTCCAATCAGGTTCCTGCAAAAATAAGGGATCAAATTTTTAACATTTTACAAGACTGTTATACGAATGAAATTAATTTAGATGCTGAGGTTCCAGGAATAGGATATACTAGAGAATTTAGAAAATGTTTTGACATAGATAATAATGGTGATTTTGTAGAGAGAATATTAGTTACTAAATATATTCAAAGTTTTATTGTTAAAAATGAAAATTGGAATGAAGATTATGTTCCTATTTATTTTAATTTAGATCAATTAGAAAGTGCTTTGAATTTTACTCTAATCAGTGAAGGATTATTATTAAACGAAAAGTCTTATAGTGAAGCAATCGCTTTAAAAGTTAAATTACACTCTATAAACAATAGTTCAAATAAAAGATTTTTTGAAGTTAATAATTTTATTTCGACTGAACAATTTATTAATTCTTTATTAACTACTAAAAATAATGGTAGGGCTCAAATTATAAATTTTGTTTTAGAGGATATTGATGATCGTTTTGCAAAATCTTTGGTAAAAATATTATCAAGAATATTATTCAATTTTGTAAAAAAAATACAACCTAGAGGTGCTTTTCCAATTAATATTATGCTAGAAGAAGCACACAGATATGTTCAAAAAGATAGAGATACAGATATTTTAGGATATAATATTTTTGATAGAATTGCTAAAGAAGGAAGAAAATTTGGGGTAATTATGAGTCTGATTTCTCAAAGACCTACAGAATTATCAGAAGTTGTTTTATCTCAATGTTCTAATTTTATTATTTTTAAATTAAATCATCCTAGTGATTTAGAATATATAAAGAAGATGGTACCAAATATTAGTTCTGATGTTATTGAAAAACAAAAATCCTTACAATCTGGAACTTGCGTTGTTTTTGGTAGAATAATGAGAATACCAATGATTGTTAAAATGCAAATGCCTAATCCAGAACCTCAAAGTTCAAATGCTTCTATATATGATAAATGGATGGTAGAACAAAAATATTAATAACTTTTAAATATTTCCCGGGAAATAATTTGGGAAATATTTTTTATTTATCAACAAAACTTGTTTGTTTTTTTTACTTATCAACAAGCACTGTTGATTTTTTTTATTCTATCAACAGGCATTGTTTATAACTTTTAATTACTTTTTCAACAAATTCTTATTTATCAACATGTTATGACACTTGTTGATAATTTTTTCAACAAAAATAAAATTATATATAAATTTGTTGAAAACTCTTTTAATTACTTTATTTATATGGTATTATATTGTTGAAAACTTGTTCATAACATGTTAATAACCTGTTTAAATAAAAAAAAATAATAGACAAATAAATTTTATATGTTAAAATAAAGTTGATGCTTGTAAGTGAGGTACTGTTTATGAGTAATAAAGAACTGTGGGAAAAATTTTTAGAAAATATAAAAAATGAAATAACAAATGTTTCTTTTGATACATGGTTTAATGAAGAAGATACTAGGTTATATTCTTATGAAAATGATATTGTAACAATTGTAGTTAGTCAGGAACTAATAAAGAAACATTTAGAAAATCATTATTTAGATATTATGACTGATGGAATGTCAAAAGTAACTAATTCTAATGTCACTTTTAATATTATATTGGAAAGTGATATTGATAATTTTAAAAAAAAGCAAATAGATATTTCTTCTAATGATAAATTAGAGAAGCAATCTTCAATGAATGCTAATCTTAATCCTAATTATACTTTTGAATCTTTTATTGTTGGTAATAGCAATAAATTTGCTTATAAGGCTTCTAGAGTTATTGCTGAAGAACCAGGATCATATAATCCATTATTTTTATATGGTGAAAGTGGTGTTGGAAAAACACATTTAATGCATGCTATTGGAAATTATTTAATTGAAAATACCGATAAAAAAGTTCTTTATATTACTAGTGATAAGTTTGTTGATGAATATACAAGAATATTTAGATATAGTGATAAAAATAGTTTTGATAAAATAGATGCTTTTAAAGACAAATATAGAAATATTGATGTTTTAATTATTGATGATATTCAATTTTTAAGTAATGCTCCAAAAGGTCAAGAAGAATTTTTCCATACTTTTAATGAACTTTATAATTCTAATAAGCAAATCATTATTGCATCTGACAGATCTGTTGATGATTTAAATTCATTAGAAAATAGACTTTTAACAAGATTTAATTGGGGTCTTACTGCAAACATTACAACTCCTGATTACGATTTAAGAGTTAGTATTATAAAAAATAAATTAGCTTTTAAAGAAGCTGTTAGTGATATACCTGATGATGTAATTGAATATATTGCTAATAATTTTGATTCTGACATTAGAAAACTTGAAGGAGCAATTACTAGAGTGTTAGCTTATTCTTCAATGTTTAGTAAAGGAAAAATTACTTTAGATATTGCTGTTGAAGCACTAAAAGATCAATTAAAAGATCGAAGCTTTTATAAAAATGATGTTCAAAGAATTCAGAGAGTTGTTTGTGATTATTATAAAATTAGTATTGAACAAATGAAAGGAAAAAATAGAAACAATTCTGTTAATTTTCCTAGACAAATAGCAATTTATTTATGTAGAGAATTGACAGATGAGTCTTTTCCTAAAATTGGATCTTATTTTGGTGGAAGAAATCATTCTACTATTATTAGTGCTGATCAAAAAATTAGAAAAGAACTAATTAATAATAATGATTTAAAAGAAGTTATTAAAGATTTAAAAAGGAGTTTGTCGTAAAATGTCGATACTTGTCTATTATTTATAGTTTATCAACAGAGAATGTTGATATTTAAGACCTTTATATATATGTATTTATATAAGTTATCAACAGTTTCAACAACTATAATAATAGTAATAATTTATTAAAAGAAAGAAGGAAAAAATATGAAATTTATAATTAAAAAAAATGTATTATTAGAAAATTTGTTAAATACATCAAAAGCAATCTCTAGTAAAAATTTAATTCCTATATTAACGGGAATTAAATTTGACTTAAATGAAAATGGATTATATTTATCTGCAAGTGATTCTGATATATCAATTAGAACTTTTATTGATAAAAGTAAAATTTCTGAAATTATTCAAATTGGAAGTGTTGTTATTAGTGGAAAATATATTGTTGAAATTATTAGAAAACTACCTGATACTGATATTACAATAGAAGTAGTAGATGGATATAATATGATAATTCAGACTGAAGGTTCAGAATTTAATTTAAATGGAATTGATCCTAACGAATTTCCAAATTTAGATTTAGAAGAAACGAAAAATCCTATTATTTTAAATCCTATTACTTTTAAAAATATTATAAATCAAACTTTTTTTGCGACATCTTTATCAGAAACAAGACCTTTATTAACAGGAATTAATTTTAAACTTGTAAATAATTTACTTGAAGTAATTGCTACTGATAGTTATAGATTAGCTAAAAAATGTATTAATTTAAAAGAAAGTTATGAAAATGATTTTAATTTAGTAATTCCTGGAAAAAATTTATTAGAATTATCTAGAATTTTAGATGATGATGAGGAAAATATATATTTGCATATTTTTAATAATAAAGTTTTATTTAAATACAAGAATATAATATTTTTATCTAGATTAATTAGTGGTACTTATCCTGTTTCTTCAAATATAATACCTGATAATTTTAAAATTGATATGGAATGTAGTTATGCTGATTTATATGATATGATTGATAGAGCATCTTTATTAACTTCTGATAAAGATAAAAATACAATAAAATTAGTATTAAAAAATGGAGAATTAATTATTTCTTCAAATTCTCCAGAAATAGGAAAAGTAGAAGAAAAAATTAAAATTAATAATGATTCAGAAATATCAATATCTTTTAGTTCTAAATATATGTTAGAGGCAATTAAAAGTTTTAATACTGAAAAAATTCATCTTTTGATGAATAATGATAGTTCTCCTATTATTGTAAAAAGTGATAAAGAAACTTCATTAGTTCAATTGGTATTGCCAATTAAAACTTATTAATAATAAAAAAATTATTTAAATCCTAATTGAGTCTTATACTTGATTAGGATTTTATAATTTTGTTTTATATAATTTTAAAATTTTATTAATTATAATTTAATATATATTTTTTTGACAAAATTCGTCAAAATTCGATTTTTTATTATGTTTTAATAAAAGGTTAAGGAGGGGGATATGTGCGAAATTGATTTATCAACAGTTATGTTGATAGGAATTGATGATTATAATACTAAAATTATTAGTTATGAAAAAGAAGAAGTAATTAATAAAAATTCAAAAGAATTAATTAATTTATCATGTAAATTTTTTGGTAGTAGTTTAAATGATAAGATTAGTGTAACAAAAAGATTAATAAATATTTCTTCAAAATCGCCAATTATTATAGAGGAATCTAGAAATATTATTTTTTTTCCATTAAAATCAACTAGAGAAAAAAATAATATATGGATATCTTTTAATAATTTAGAAAAGTATGAGAAAAATAATGATAATACAATTTTATATTTTAAATGTGGAAAAATAGTTAAATTAAATTTTTCTTACTACATAATAGATAACCAAGTAACTAGAAGCTTAATTTTAGATTATGAATTGAATAAAAGAAAAAAAAGTTTAGAAAAATAGACTTTTTTCTTTTATTTAATAAGGTTTTATGATATAATTTATATGTAATTATAAAATGATAATGTATATTTGTGAGCGTGATTTTAAATGATAAAAATATTATGAAAATTAATTCCATTTTATTAAAAAATTTTAGAAATTATAATAATTTAAATATAAAGTTTAATAATAATTTAAATATAATTATTGGTAATAACGCTCAAGGTAAAACAAATATTATTGAAGCAATTTATTTTTTATCAATTACAAAACCAATTATTTTATCTAATGAAAAAAATATTATTATGAAAAATAAAAATGTAGCATTTTTAAAAGCTAATATTTCTTATTTAAATTATGATAATAGCTTGGCGATTAATTTATCTACTAATAATAAAAAATTATATATAAATAATAGAGAGATAAAGAAACATAGCGAATATATAGGAAAATTAAAAGTAGTTTTATTTACACCAGATAGTTTAAATATTATTAAAGATTCTCCTAATATAAGAAGGAGATTTTTAAATATCGATATTAGTCAATTAAATGAGAAATATATTAATATTCTTAATGAGTTTAATGTTGTATTAAGGCAAAGAAATGAATATTTAAAGCATATTAAAAATGAAAAAGTTAGTTGTAATTTTGCTTATTTAGATGTGTTAAATGAAAAATTTATTAATTTATCATTGACTATCTATGATTATCGAAAAAATTTTATACGCAACTTAAATTATTATATTAATAATATATTTTATGATATTTCTGGTTATAATAATTTAGTTTTAGAATATAAAACAAATATTTCTTTTGCTGAGAATGAGGACAGGTATAATATATTTTTAGAAAAATTAGAAAAAAATTATCAAAGAGAAGTTTTTTATGGTACTACTTTATATGGTCCTCATCGTGATGATTTTGATTTTGTTCTTTCAGATAATAATTTATTATTATATGGTTCACAAGGACAGAAAAAAATGGCGATATTAGCTTTAAAATTAGCAGAATTAAATGTTTTTAAAGATAATTGTGGAGAGTATCCAATTTTGTTATTGGATGATTTATTTAGTGAATTAGATATTGAAAAAAGAAATAAAATTATTAGTTATTTAAATCAAGACATTCAAACTATAATTACAATAACTGATTTAAATAATATTGATAAAAGTTTTATAGAAAATGCTAATTTATATGAGATAAAAAATGGAACAATTGTTGGTTGTATTACAAATTATGGAAGGATTAGTGAGATAAATGAATAATAATGAACAACATTATGATGCTTCTGATATCCAGGTTTTAGAAGGATTAGAGGCAGTAAGAAAAAGACCTGGTATGTATATTGGTACTACTGATGTTAAGGGATTACATCACTTAGTATGGGAAATTGTTGATAATTCAATAGATGAAGCACTAGCTGGTTTTTGTCAAAATATTGAAGTTATTATTAATAAAGATAATTCAATTACGATAAAAGATGATGGAAGAGGTATTCCTGTTGATATTCATCCAAAAACTAAAAAGTCAACTGTTGAAACTGTTTATACTGTATTGCATGCTGGTGGTAAATTTGGTGGTGGAGGATATAAGGTATCTGGTGGTTTGCATGGTGTTGGTGCTTCTGTTGTTAATGCACTTAGTAAGTGGCTTGAAGTAAAAGTTTATAAAGGTGGAAATGTTTATTTTATTAGATTTGAAAATGGTGGAAAACCGGTTGCACCATTGCATATTATTGATAAATGTAATGAAAATAGAACAGGTACAACAGTTACGTTTAAACCAGATGCTAATATATTTGATAGTGAAATATATGATTATGAAACATTAAAAGTAAGAATTAGAGAATTAGCTTTTTTGAATAGAGGTTTATCAATTACTTTAAGAGATGATAGAGACGAAGAAGATACAACTGGCGATAAATTTTTGTATGAAGGTGGAATTAGTGAGTATGTAAAATTTATTAATCAAAATAAGACACCTATTCATGATGAAATTATTCATTTTCAAGGAGAGGAAGACGGTGTATTTTTTGAAGTTGCTATGCAGTATAATTCCGGTTATAATGATAACATTTATTCTTTTGTAAATAATATTAATACTCATGATGGTGGTACTCATGAAGAGGGCGTTAGAAGAGCTTTAACTAGAATAATTAATAATTATGCTAGAAAAAATAATATTTTAAAAGAAAAAGATGATTCTTTAACAGGTGATGATGTTAAAGAAGGATTGACAATGATTATTTCTTGTAAACACCCTAATCCACAATTTGAGGGTCAAACAAAGGGAAGATTAGGAAATTCTGAAGTTAGAAAATTAGCTGATAGTGTATTTTCTAAAGGATTTGAGAGATATCTTTTAGAAAATCCTGATCAAGCAAAAGCTATAGTAAATAAAGCAATGCTTGCGTGTAGAGCTAGAAATGCGGCAAAAAAAGCTAGGGAAATTACAAGAAAATCCGATTTATCTGTAACTAATTTCTTTGGAAAATTATCTGATTGTAAAAGTAAAGATCCAAATATTTCAGAAATTTTTATTGTCGAGGGAGATAGTGCAGGTGGTTCTGCTAAAAAAGGTAGAGATTCTATGACGCAGGCAATTCTTCCTTTAAAGGGAAAAATTTTAAATGTCGAAAAGTCAAGACTTGATAAGGCTTTGTCAAATGAAGAAATAAGAACAATTATTACTGCGTTTGGTACAGGAATTGGTGAAGAGTTTGATTTATCAAAATTAAGATATAATAAGATAATTATAATGACCGATGCTGATGTTGATGGATCACATATTAGAGTATTATTATTAACTTTATTTTATAGATTTTTTAAACCTATTGTTGAAGCAGGGCATGTTTATGCTGCTCAACCACCATTATTTAGAATTATGCATGGAAAAACAAGAAAATATGTTTTAACTGAGCAGGAGAAAGATGATTATTTATCAAGTTTGCCTGAAAACGTTAGAGCTCGTGCTGAAATTGCTCGTATGAAAGGTCTTGGCGAGATGGATCCTGAAGAATTAAATGAAACAACTATGGATATAGAAAAAAGAGTTCTTAGAAAAATTACTGTAGACGATTGTGTTGCAGCGGATCATGTATTTGAAAAGTTAATGGGTGATGATGTTGAACCAAGGAGAGATTTTATTGAAAAGAATGCTGTTTATGTTAAAAATCTTGATATTTAGGAGGTATGAAGTAGTATGAATGAAAATAATAACGGACAAATGTTTGATAAAAACAATAATGATAATAATTTAAATAATATTTATAATGGAACTTATCATGAAAGGGATAGTTTAACAGAAAATGATATTGTATCAGAGGTTGAAAATTCTTTTTTAGATTATTCTATGAGTGTTATTACTTCTCGTGCCATTCCTGATTTAAGAGATGGATTAAAGCCTGTTCATAGGCGTATTTTATGGTCAATGTATGAAGAAGGAAATACGCCTGATAAGCCACATAAAAAATCTGCTACTACAGTAGGATATGTTATGGGTCATTATCATCCACATGGTGATAGTTCTATTTATGATGCTATGGTAAGATTAGCTCAAAATTTTAATCAAAGATATATGCTTGTTGATGGACACGGTAATTTTGGTAATATTGAAGGTGATGGAGCTGCCGCATATCGTTATACAGAGGCAAGATTATCTAAAATTTCTTTGGAATTGCTTAGAGATATTAACAAAAATACTGTTGATATGGATGATAATTTTGATGAGACTAGTAAAGAACCTAAAGTTTTACCTAGTAGATTTCCTAACGTTTTAGTAAATGGCTCAATGGGGATTGCTGTTGGTATGGCTACAAATATACCACCACATAATTTAGGTGAGGTTATTGATGGTTGTGTTGCTTATATCGATAATCCTGATATTGATACTTTAGGTTTAATGAATTATATTAAAGGTCCTGATTTTCCTACTGGTGGTATTATTTTGGGTAATTCTGGTATTAGAAAAGCTTATGAAACTGGTAGAGGATCAATTACTATTAGGAGTAGAGCGGAAATTGAAGAACATAACAGTCATAATACTATTGTTATTACTGAGGTTCCATATGGCGTGAATACAATGGAATTAAAGAACAAGGTTGCAGAATTAGTTAGAGATAAGGTTATAGATGGAATTTCTGATTATCATACTGATTTAAAAGATGGTGTTAAAATAACTATAACTTTAAAAAGAGATGCTAATCCTCAGGTTGTTTTAAATAATTTATATAAGCATACTAACTTTCAAATTCAATATGGTATTATATTTTTGATGATTGATGGTATGACTCCAAGAACTTTACCTCTTAAGGATATTATTGTTAAGTATATTGATTATCAAAAAGAAGTAATTATAAGAAGAACAAAATTTGATTTAGATAAAGATGAAAAAAGAGTTCATATATTAGAAGGTTATAAGATAGCTCAAGATAATATTGATGAGGTTATAAAAATAATTAAAGAGGCAAAAACAGATACAATTGCAAAGGAAAATTTAATTAGCAGGTTTAATTTATCTGAAGTTCAAACCGATGCTATTTTGGAGTTAAAGTTGCGTCGTTTAACTGGTTTAGAGAGAGATAAAATAGAGGCTGAATTAAATAATTTACTATTAGAAATTGATGAATTAAAATCTATTTTAGCTTCTGAGGAAAAGGTTTTAAATATTATTAAATCCGAATTAACTGAAATTAAGAATAAGTATTCTGACGAAAGAAGAACGCACATTGATATGACAGCTGTTGATTATATAGATGATGAGAATTTGATTCCAAGGGAAAATATTGTTATAACTTTAACTAAAAAGGGGTATATTAAGAGAATACCTGTTGATACATATAAAATTCAGCACCGTGGTGGTGTTGGTATTAAAGGTATGTCAATTAATGAGGAAGATTTTGTAGAGCAAATTATTAATTGTTGTACACATGATTATATTTTATTTTTTACAAATAAAGGAAAGGTTTATCGAGTTAAGGGTTATGAAATTCCTGAATATAGTAGGCAATCTAAAGGATTACCAATTATTAATTTATTAAATTTAGAGTCTGGTGAATATGTTGCTTCAATATTGAATGGTTCTAGTAATGATGGTTATAAGTTCTTAGTTTTTGCTACTAAAAATGGTTTGATTAAGCGTACTGATATTTCTGAATTTCATAGTATTAGGGCTAATGGTAAGAAATTTATTACTTTGCGCGTTGATGATGAGCTTATTTCTGTAAAAAATACTGATGGTGAAAGTGATATTTTGATGGCTTCTTCTAATGGTAGGATGGTAAGATTTTCCGAGAAATTGATTAGATCTATGGGTCGTGGTGCTTCTGGTATAAGAGGTATTAATTTGGATGGTAGTATTCTTGTTGGTATGGAAATTGCTAAAGATAATTTAGATGTATTAGTTGTTACCGAGAATGGCTATGGAAAAAGAACTCCTATTAGTGAGTATCGTGTTACTAATAGAGGTGGTAAGGGAGTTAAAACTTTAAATATTACTGAAAAGAATGGCTCTATTACTGCTTTTAAGACTGTTGATAATAAAAAAGATATTATTATTGTCACTAACGAGGGAATTATTATAAGATTAGCTGTTGATAAAATTTCTTCGATGAGCAGGGTTACTCAAGGTGTAAAACTTATAAATTTGCGTGAGGGTCAAAAGGTTAGTTCAATTTCAATAGTAGATTCTGATATTATTGAAAGTTAAAAAGATTTATTTATTATTTGAACTCAATTATAATGTTCCACGTGGAACATTATAATTGAGTTTTTTATTTTTTTTTATAAAGAAATTTAAAGAATATTTATGTTAATAATTTATTATATTTATGTTTTTATATGTTGTAATATTTAATTTTTATATTTAATATTGTTTATATTATTATAATATTAGTTTATTTATATTCTGTTAGATATTATTATAGTTAATTTATTATCTTTATTTAATTTATTATAATGTGAAAATATATTATTCAAAAAAATTATTTTAGTTGTCAATTGTTAAATAATTATTTATGTGAATTACAATGTTCCACGTGGAACATTGTAATTTAAATTTTATTATTACAAATTTTGTTTATAAAATGTTTATATATAAAGATTGTAATATTAAATTCATAATAAAATAATTATTTTATTTATATATATTTTCTTAATGTTCCACGTGGAACATTCCAGTTGAAATTTTTTTCTCTAAAGAGTAAAAAAAATATTATATTATTTACAGTTGATTAAGTATTATTTTAGTTGTTTTATTATATATATTTAGTAAATAGTATATATTTTATACTATATTTATTTAAATGCCGTGTTTTTACAATTCATGTAATATTAGTTATAATGTTCCACGTGGAACATTATAAAATGCAGATAAAAATTTTTAATAAGTTATATTGAATTTATTATTGCGTTTTTTGATATTTTAGTATATAATTATGTTGTGCAACAATAATATAGAAATCAAGTCAGGATCGGAAGATAGCAGCTTTAACTATTAATTATTGTGTGCACTTTTTATATGTTCCACGTGGAACATATAAAAATAAACGTCAATTAATATTTTTTAATTAATTTATTTAAAATTATTATTATGTGTATTTAAATTGTTATAATATAAAATAAAAAAATTATTTTAATTATTAAATTGATATTTATATGAATTACAATGTTCCACGTGAAACATTGTAATTTAAATTTTATTATTATAATTCTTGTTTATTACAGGTTGATGTATAGAAAATATAGTATTAAATTTATAATAAAATAATATATAATATTTGTAAAATATGTATAACATTTTTTTTGTTGTGTTAAATTTGTGCTTTTAGATTTTATAAATATATTTATTTAATGTTCCACGTGAAACATTAAATAATAAATGTAATTTTTATAAATTGTTAAAAATAACTTTATTTATAATTAAATGTTGATATAATATTACTTAGGGTGTTGTAAATATGAATTATGAATTTATTAATAAAATAATTTCTTTGGCTGAAGAGGCTTATAAATTAGATGAAATTCCTGTTGGTGCAGTAGTTGTGTTAAATAATCAAATAATAGGTTTTGGTATAAATAATAGAAATAAAAATTCTAGTGTTATTGGCCATGCAGAAATATCTGCTATTGAGATGGCATGTAGGAAGATTGGTGATTGGCGTTTAGAAAATTGTGAGATGTATGTTACTTTGTCACCTTGTATGATGTGCACTGGAGCAATTGTTGATAGTAGAATTAAAAAAGTATATTATTTATGTGATAGAACAAATGTTTGTTTTAATGCAAGCAATTATATTAATTTACATAAGATTAATGATATGGAATTATTAAGTAGATATATGAAATTATTAAAATTATTTTTTGAAAATAAAAGAAATAAGGGATAAAATATGATATAATTATTTTAGGGTTGTTGAAAAGAGGTGAATAATGAATTATTTAGCTTTATATAGAAAATATAGACCAAATGCATTTTCTTCTTTAGTTGGACAAAATGAAATAAAAAAAATCTTATCTTCTGCTGTTGAAAATAATATGATTTCACATGCTTATTTATTTTCGGGCCCTAGGGGTACTGGAAAAACTTCTACAGCAAAGATATTTGCTAAAATGGTTAATTGTTGTCATTTAATAAATGGTGAACCTTGTAATAAGTGTGATAGTTGTTTAAATTTATTTAATAGTAATGATATTATAGAAATTGATGCTGCTTCTAATAATGGTGTTGATGAAATCAGAGATTTACGTGAAAAGGCTAATTTAGTTCCTAGTATTTGTAAATATAAGGTATATATTATTGATGAAGTACATATGTTAACAACTCAAGCGTTCAATGCATTACTTAAAATTTTAGAGGAGCCACCAAAGCATGTTATTTTTATATTAGCGACGACTGAATATCATAAGATTCCTTTGACAATAACTTCAAGATGCCAAAAGTTTCAATTTAATAAATTAGATATTGAAGAAATTGTTTCAAAGTTGAAAGAGATTTCATTATTAGAAAATATTTCTATTAGTGATGATGCTTTATACGAAATAGCTAGAATATCTGATGGTGGAATGCGTGATTCAATTAATTTTTTAGATCAAATTCGATCATTTTCTAATAAGGAAATTACGGTAGATGATGTTTATAGCGTATATGGAAGCGTTTCTTTTAATGATTTTTTAAATTTATTTGTTGATATTAAAAGTAATAATATTGAAAAAGTCGTTGCTTTTTTTGAACAAATGAATATTGAGGGTAAAAGCTTTAGTAAATTTTTTGATGATATGTTAAATTTTTTAAAAGATGTTATATTATATAAAAAAAATGTATCATTAACTATTATTAAATCGAGAGTTGAATATATTAAAAAAATAGAAAATTTATATTCTCTTAAGGAAATATATATGTTAATTGAGTTAATCAATAGTTTACTTGATAAGTTACGATATGTCTCTCAACAAACAATATTTGTTATTACTAATTTTTTACTTTTTATGGACAAAATTAGTAATGTAAATATTGATAATAATGTAAATTCAGTTAACAATAATGTAATAAAAGATGTTAATGAAGAATATGATTTAGCTTTTAATTTTGCAAAAAAAGATGATGATAAGGCTTATAATGATGACATAGATATAAATGTTAGTAAAGAAAGTGTTAATAAAAAGTATGATGAAGATGTTGATAAAAATATTATTATTAATAATACTTTTGCTACCGCCTCTAAAAAGAATAAGCTTGATTTACAACAAAAATTTTCCACAATAGGGGATTATTTAACTGATAGACGATATGCTAAAATTGTTTCTTTGCTTGTTGATACTTCATTAGAGGTTGTTGGTGATGGGTATCTTATTTTAGCTGGTAAGTACGATGGAGTTGTCAATAATATAAAATATAATTATAATTTGTGTAAAGAATTTTTAGATATGTATTTTCAAAAGAATTTTAGGTTCGTTGTCCTTACGTTAAATGAATGGGATGATTGTAGAGATAATTATATTAAAAATATTAATATGGGGAAAAAATATAATTTAATAGAGCTTCAGGAATCAATTGTAAATACTGATGTTAATGAAAAAGAAATTACTGTCGTTGATAAATTGTTTGACTTAGTGGGAAATGATGTTATAGAATTTAAATAGGAAGGTGATAATATGAATATGCAAAAATTATTGCAAGAAGCAAAAAAAATGCAAGCACAGTTACAAAAGGATCAACAAGTGCTTGATAATACTATTTACGAGGGAACTTCTTCAGTTGTTAATATTAAAATGAATGGAAAATATGAGGTGACTTCTGTTAATTTAAATGTTACAGAAGATATAACGGTGGATGATAAAGAAATGCTTGAGGATATGATAATGGTTGCTGTAAATGAGGCTGTAAAAAAAGTTGATGCTGATAAAGAGAAAAAAATGAGTAAATATGGTAATGGAATTGCGGGGCTTATTTAGTGATGTATCCATCTGGGTTAAAAAATTTAATTGAGTGTTTAAAAGATTTGCCTGGTATTGGTGAAAAATCTGCTGAAAGATTAGCTTTTTCAATTTTAAATTTTGATGGTGAAAAGCTTGATATGTTTGCACAGGCTATAAGTGGTATTAAATCAATAAAGAGATGTCCTATTTGCAACAATATTACTGATAGTGATCTTTGTTCTATTTGTAGTGATAAAGACAGAGTAGATGATATGATTTTTGTTGTGGAGAAGCCTAAGGATATTGTATTATTTGAAAAAATGGGAAATTATAATGGAAAATATCATGTGTTGGATGGGTTAATTTCTCCTTTAGATGGAATTAATCCTGAAGATATTAATATTGATAATTTAATAAATAGGGTAAAAAATAATAATGTTTCTGAGGTTATTTTGGTTTTTAAGCCTAGTATTGAAGGTGAAACAACAATGCAATATATAAAAAAGGTTTTATCAAAATATCCTGTTAAGATTTCTAAGATTCCTATTGGTATTCCATTGGGTACGGAAATAGATTATATTGATTCTATGACTTTAGAAATGGCATTTGAAGATCGTAAAAATATATCATAATTTAATTTTATTTGCATAATTTTTAGTGGGTGATATTGTGTTAAAAAAAATATTTTTAATTATGAAAAAAGTGATATTATCTGTATTAGTTATTTATGCATATAATAAGTTATCTTTACCTCTTGATATTTTTATTCCAATGAATGTTATTACAATTTTTCTTGTTTCAATATTTGGTATTCCTTCAATGTTAATGTTAATATTATTTTCTTTAATTTTTGTTTAGGGGGTATTTTATGAATAGTACCATAGAAAAACGTAATGTTACTTTTGATATTTTATTCAATGAGATTGCTAATGGTAGGGTTTCGCATGCTTACTTGATTGATGAAAATAATAATTCTGACGCATATAAATTGGTAATTAAATTTATAAAAGAAATTTTATGTAATAATAGAGAAAAAAAATGTACTAATTGTTCTATATGTCAGCGAATTGATGATAATAACTATCCGGAGTTTAGAATTATTGAACCTGATGGTATGTATATCAAAAAGCAACAACTTGTAGAGTTACAGCAATATTTTTCTCGTTTTGCAGTTGAAGGAAAAAAAAGGGTTTATCTTATTAAAGATTGTGATATGATGCGTCCTGAGGCAGCAAATTCTTTATTGAAGTTTTTAGAGGAACCGGAGAATGATATTGTAGCAATATTGATGACTAATAATTTTAATAATGTTTTACCTACTATAGTATCTAGATGTCAATATGTTAAATTTAATGGTGAATTTAATTTAGATGACAACAATAAAAATAATGAATACTATGAAATGATGTTGAGTTTTATATATGACTTAGCTATTGATAAAAGAATGGTGATTTTAAATAAAAAAAATTATTTTGGGAATAATGATATTTTAAAAAATAGGGATTTATTACTTAATTTAATGGATCTTTTGATTGGAATTTTTTATGATATATTGAAAATAAAAAATAATATAAATAGTAATTCTTTAATAATTAATGATAAATTATTAAAAATCTCTGATATTTTTGAAAATAATAGAATTCTTAATGATATTAACTATTTAATTTTATTGAAGGATTCAATAAAATTTAATGTAAATGTGGCATTGTTTTTTGATGATTTAATTTTAAATATTTAATTTTGTTTTTTAAAAAATATGTAATTTAATTATTTAGTTTAACTATTTTTTTGTTATTTATAAAAAGTTATTTTTATTTGTGTTTGAGTTGATAATCTTGTCTAAGTGAAAGGGTGAAGTTAAGATGAAATTAGTTGGAGTTAGATTAAATGATAATGGAAAAATTTATTATTTTGATGATAATGAATTAGATCTTGTTATTTCTGATAAAGTAATTGTAGAGACCGAAAAAGGGCTTCAGTATGGAATTGTTATTTGTTTTGTTTCTGATGATAATATGGACAAGCATTTAGAATATAAGAAAGTTATTAGGATTGTTACAAAAGCAGATGAGAAAAAGCATTTATCAAATTTAAAAGATGCTAGTAAGGCTTTAGTTAAATGTAATAATTTAGTTAAAAGATATGGTTTAAATATGAAGATAATAGATGCTAGTTATACTCATGACAGAGAACAATTAATTTTTAGGTTTATTTCTGATGAAAGAGTAGATTTTAGGCAATTAGCTAAGGATTTAGGAGCAATTTATAAAACAAGGATTGAACTTAGGCAAGTTGGTATTAGAGATAAGGCAAAAGAAATTGGTGGCATTGGGCCATGTGGACGAAAACTTTGTTGTAATAGTTTTTTATCCGAGTTTGATAGTGTATCTATTAATATGGCAAAAAATCAAAATTTGTCGTTAAATCCTAGTAAAATTAATGGCGTATGTGGTAGACTTTTATGTTGTTTGACATATGAAAATGATAATTATTTTGAGTATAAAAAAGGTATTCCAAATGTTGGCGCAAAAGTAAGTGGTGACTTTGGTGAGGGGAAAGTTATGTCAATTGATATTTTTAAAAAAAATTATAAAGTGTTATTAGACACAGGAGAGGTTATAACAATAGATTTAAATGATAGTAAAAAATAGATTATTAAATTTTAAAGATAAGGTAATATATCAAGATAGTGAATCTTTTTTGTTTTCCCTTGATTGTGTTTTGCTAGCTAATTTTATTACTTTAAGATTATCAGATAAAAAGATTATTGATTTGTGTTGTGGAAATGCTCCAATTCCAATGCTTTTAACTTTTAGAACAGATGCAAAAATTTTTGGTGTAGAAATTCAAAAAGATATATATTGTATGGGTATTCAATCAATTAAAGAGAATCTTATGGATAAACAAGTTTGTTTAATTAATGATGATGTGAAAAATTTGTATAATTATGAGTTATGTGAATCTTTTGATATTGTAACTTGTAATCCACCATATTTTAAATATAAATCAAATAGTTTAATAAATGATAATTATAAAAAGTCAATTGCTAGGCATGAAATTCTTATTAATTTAGAAGAGGTAATTAAAATTGGAAATTATTTACTTAGAAGTGGTGGAAGATTTGCGCTTGTTCATAGACCGGAAAGATTAGTTGATATTTTATTATTGTTTAAAAAATATAATATTGAACCAAAAAAAATAAGATTTGTATATCCTAAAAGAAACAAGGAAGCTAATATGATTTTAATTGAAGGATTAAAAAATGGTAAATCAGGATTAAAATTATTACCGCCATTAATTGTTCATAATAGTAATGGTATTTATTGTGATGAGATAAAAGAAATGTTTGGAGATGATTAAGATGTGGCAATATAGTTATGATGGTAGTCCTAGTGTGTATATTGTTCCAACTCCAATAGGAAATTTGGATGATATTACTAATAGGGCAATTGAGACGTTAAAAAGGGTTTCTGTAATTTTTTCAGAAGATACAAGGGTAACACTACAATTATTAAATCATTTAAATATTAAAAATAAATTAGTTCATTTAGATGATCACAATGAAGATAACGTTAAAAATCAAGTATTGTCTTTTTTGAATGATGGTAAAGACGTAGCAATTGTTACAGATAGGGGGACGCCAATTATTAGTGATCCTGGATACAAGACAGTTAAATTTTTGAAAGAAAATGGGTTTAATGTAATTGCTTTGCCAGGAGCTTGTGCTTTTGTTCCTGCATTAGTAGCTTCTTCTTTACCTTCAGAACATTTTATTTTTTATGGTTTTTTGTCTAATAAAGAAAAAAAAATGAGAGATGAATTAGAAAGTTTAAAGGATAGTGAGTGGTCAATTGTTTTTTATGAATCACCTCATAGAATACATAAAACATTGTTGTGTATGAAGAATATTTTTGGTGATAGAATTATTAGTATTTCAAAAGAAATTTCAAAGCTTCATGAAAGTGTTTATGTAGGAAAAATTAGTGATGTAATTGATTCAGAATTATTATTAAAAGGTGAATTTGTTATTATTGTTTCTCCGAAAAAAAAGATTATTAATAATGATATGTCTATTTTAGATAATGTGAATATGTATATTAGAAGTGGTTTAAGTAGCATGGAAGCAATTAAAAGGGTGGCAAAAGAGAGAAAAATTTCTAAAAACGACGTTTATATGGAGTTTCATAGGGGTGATAAGTTGTGAAATTAATAGTAGGTTTAGGTAATCCTGGAAAAGAATATTTAAATACAAGACATAATGTTGGTTTTATGTATTTGGATTATATTTTTGATAATAAATTTGTCTTTAATAAAAGATTTAATGCTATGGAATACATTTTTTCAAAAAATGGTGAAAAAATAATTGTTATAAAGCCATATACTTTTATGAATTTTTCTGGAGATGCGGTTATTAAATATGTTAATTATTATAAAATAGATATTTCTTCTGTTTTGGTTATTCAAGATGATTTAGATATGCCAGTGGGAAAAATAAAATTATTGTATAATCATGGAGATGGTGGCCATAATGGAATTAAAAGCATAGTTAATAGTTTGAATGGAAAGGCTTTTTTAAGACTTAAAATCGGTATATCAAAGTCATCTGATATAGATACTAAAGATTTTGTATTAGGAATTTTTAATAATGATGAGTTAGAGAAAGTAAAAAATAGTTTTAAAAAATTAAGTTCATTTATTGACGATTTTATTGATTTTAAAAATAGAGATTTGTTAATTTCTAAATATAATAGCAAATTGTGAGGGGTAATGATGAAATTTTTTGATGATTTATTTATAACGAATGAGAGTAGTAATTACTCTGTTTCAGGATTAAATAAGGAACTTACTTGTATTAATATATATGATACTTTTATTAGAAATAATAAAGGTATTTTAGTCGTTGCTAGTAGTACATATATAGCAAATTTGTTATATCAGACTTTACTAAATTATACTGATAAAGTTTTATTTTTTCCTATGGATGATTTTTTAACTTCTGAAGCAGTGGCAGAAAGTCCGGAGTTTAAGGTTGAAAGAATTAATACATTGAATGTTTTGTCTCATGATAACAAGTACATAGTGATTACAACACTTATGGGCGCTTTGAGATATTTACCAAGGAAAGAAGTGTGGGATAATTCTAAAATTGTTCTTAGGAAAGGAATGGATATAGATAGAGATTCCTTAATTAAAAATTTATTAAATATTGGTTATGAGAAAGAAATCTTAGTAAATGGTACTGGAAAAATAGGAATTAGAGGATATATTATTGACTTGTTTCCCGTATCTTATGACGACGCAATAAGAATTGAATTATGGGGAGATACAATAGATTCAATTAAATTTTTTGATATTGATAGTCAATTATCACTAAATGAGATTAATGAGGTAACAATTTATCCTTTTTCAGAATTTATATTAGATAATAATAAAGAAGATGTTATTAGCAAACAGAAATATTTAAAATATTATAGTGATAAAATTTCTATTTTAAGTGATTATTTAGATAACGGAATTATTTGTTATTATGATTATAATACATTAATAAGTAGTTATTCATTGCTATTAAATTCAATTAAAGAATATGATGATAATTATGTTAGTGAGATAAAAACAGATTACATGCATTCTTTTGATGATATAAAGGGTGCTTTTTCAATTAAGTTTTTTCATTTTGATGATGGAGTTAACGAAGATAAAAATTATTTATTTAAGTATCAATCTGTAAATAAATATAATAGTGATTTTAATAAATTAAAAGAAGATTTATTAAAGTATATTAATATAGGTAATACTGTTATTTTATGTATTGATAATAAAGATATGATAAAAAGAGTAGTAAAATATTTGGAAATTGAAGATTTAATTTTTACTACAGCAGATAATATTATTTTAAATAAAATTAATGTTGTAACGAAAAAAATATTTGAGGGATTTATTTTTAATGATGTAGTTGTTTTGGGAAAAAACGATTTATTTGGTGAAGATGAAGAGGGCACTAAATATAAGAGTAAATATCGTGTTGGTACGAAAATTCAAACAATTACTAATATTGATATAGGTGATTATGTTGTTCATGAAACTTTTGGTATAGGTATTTATCAGGGGCTTATTTCAATTGAAAAACAAGGATTAAATAAAGATTATATTAAGGTTATGTATGATGGGGGCGATTCTTTATATATTCCTGTTGAAAATATTGATAGAATTACAAAATTTTCTGGAAAAGAAGGTTGTTGTGTAAAACTAAATAGTTTATCAAATGATAATTGGAAGAAAAAAAAGAACAGGGTTCGTGAGAAGTTGGAAAGCATTGCTAATGATTTATTATTGGTATCTGCTAAAAGAAGTATGAATAAAGGGTTTGCTTTTTCAAAAGATGATGAATCTCAGATATTATTTGATAGTCAATTTCAATACTCTGAAACAGTAGATCAGAAAAGAGCAATATCTTTAATTAAGGCAGAAATGGAAAAGGATACTCCGATGGATATGCTTTTGTGTGGCGATGTTGGTTATGGAAAAACTGAAGTAGCTTTTAGGGCTATGTTTAAAGCAGTTAATAGTGGTAAACAGGTTGCGTATTTATGTCCTACGACAATTCTTTCGAATCAACAGTATAATTCAGCAAAAGAAAGATTTAAGCCATTCCCTGTTAATATAGCACTTGTTAACAGATTTGTTGATAGTGAAAAGCAAAAAAAAATAATGGAAGATCTGAAAAAGGGAAAAATAGACATAATTTTTGGAACGCATCGTTTGTTAAATGATAGCTTTCAATATAAAGATTTAGGACTTTTAGTAGTTGATGAAGAACAACGTTTTGGAGTTACCCATAAGGAAAAAATAAAAAAATATAAAGCAAATGTTGATATCTTAACGCTTTCTGCAACACCAATTCCGAGAACTTTACAAATGTCTTTGACAGGAATTAGATCATTGGCTTTAATAGAAACTCCACCAAAAGAGCGATATCCCATACAAACTTATGTTATGGAAGAATCAAATTTAGTTATTAAAGATGCAATATATAAAGAATTATCAAGAAAAGGACAAGTCTTTATTTTATATAATAGTGTTGAAAAGATAAGAGATAAAGTTACTGAAATAAAGAATTTAGTTCCTGAAGCTAAGGTAGAGTATGCTCATGGAAAAATGACTAAAGATCAATTAGAAATAAGAATGAATGATTTTATTAATAAAAAATTTGATGTTTTAATTTGTACAACAATTATTGAGACAGGTATAGATATTCCTAATGTTAATACTTTGATTATACTTGATGCTGATAGGTTTGGTCTTTCTCAACTATATCAAATAAGAGGGCGAATTGGAAGAAGTAATAGGATAGGGTATGCTTATTTGATGTATGGAAAATATAAATTTTTAAATGATATTGCAATAAAAAGATTAGATGCAATTAAGGAATTTACTGAGCTTGGTAGTGGTTTTAAGATAGCCATGCGTGATTTGTCGATAAGAGGTGCTGGTGATATTTTAGGAAGAGAACAATCTGGTTTTATTGATACAGTTGGTATTGATCTTTATTTAAAAATGCTAAATGATGCTATAAAAAGAGCAAAAGGCGAGGAAGTTCCTGATGATAAAGAGAGTGGATATAACGAGAAACCGCTTATTAATGTATCTACACATATCAATGATGATTACGTAACAGATACAGAATTAAAAATAATAATTCATAAGAAGATTAATGAGGTATATGATTACGATAGCTTTTGTAGTATAAAAAATGAATTAAATGATCGCTTTGGAAAATTATCTAATGATATGATTATTTATATGTATGAAGAATGGTTTGAAAAATTAGCTAAAACGTTAGATATTAGTAATATTATAGATAATAAAAATTTTATTGATGTTGAGTTATCAGAAAATATTTCGAGAAAAATAAATGGTGAAGAATTATTTATTAAGTCATATAATATTAGTAAAAATTTTAAATTAAGTTATAAAAATGAAAAAATTCATATTATTTTAAATAAAGATAAGTTAGATGATCATTATATTATATATTTAATAAAATTATTAATTATAATTAAAGAAATGATTAAATAAATATTATAAAATCTTTTTGTTTTTTAGTATATATAAGTCACATTTTATCCAAAATAATTTATGAACGGAGGAAGAAATGTGTCAACAGGAATAATTAGAAGAATAGATGAATTGGGGCGAATTGTAATTCCTAAGGAAATTAGAAAAAGTTTGCGAATAAAGAATGGCGACAATCTTGAGATATTAATTGATGGAGAAAATATTATTTTAAAAAAATATTCACAAATTGAGAATGCTATTGATATGGCACAATTATATGCGGAATCATTTTATAATGTTTTAAAATATAATGTTATTATAACTGATACTGATAAAATAGTTGCTATTTCAGGAAGTTTAAAGAAAAAGTATAGTAATTTAGGAATTAGTGAAACAATTGAGAAAATGATTGAAAGAAGAGATTCTTTTGTAGAAAGAAAAAAATCAGAGATAGAAATTTGCCCTGAGATGAAAGAATTTGGATATTATGCAGTAGCTCCTATTATTAATAATGGTGATTCAATTGGCATGGTAATAATTTTATCTTTAGATACACCAATGTTAGAGCAGGAAGAAAAATTAGCAATGATTTTAGCTAATATGCTTAGTAATTATTTCATATAGTTTTTTAATAAGTTATTTTTTAAATTTTCTTGCATGAAAAAAAATACTATGATATAATACATTTATCAACTTTGAAGGAAAGAGTAATAATGGATTTTTAAGAGAGTCTATGAATGGTGTAAATAGATATTGAAGTTATTATAGATGGTTCTGGAGTTGTTTAACTGATATGTAAGTTAATCCGGTTGTTCCGTTATAACTTTGAGTGTATAATTTTAAATTATAAAGTAAGGTGGTACCGCGGGATAGACTCGTCCTTATACGTATTGCCTTATTTTTTTTGAGGTGATTATGAGAAAATTTGAAAAAATTAGTTTAGGACAATTTGTAAAAGATGTAAAAGTGGGAAAATATGAAGATGTAGTTCTTCCAATTAGAAAAACAAGATTATCAGCAGGATATGATTTTATTTCTCTTACTGATATTATTATAAAACCCGGAGAGGTAAAAAAAATTCCAACGGGAGTAAAAATAATGCTAAATGAAGATGAGTATTTGATGATTGTTGTTCGTAGTAGCATGGGGTTTAAATATAATGTTAGAATGTGTAATCAAGTTGGTATTATTGATAGTGATTACTATAACAATTTGGAAAATGAAGGGCATATATGGATATGTCTTCAAAATCATGGAGAAGATGATTATGTTATAAAAAAAGGTGATTCATTTGCACAAGGTATTATTTCGAAATATTATTTGATTGATGATGATAAGGCAAGTGAACGGAGAATTAGCGGTTTAGGGAGTACAGATAGGAGTGATAAATAATGAATAATAAAAGTTTTTATATTAGTACAGCGATAGCATATGCATCAAGTAAGCCACATATAGGTAATACATATGAAATTGTATTAGCGGATGTAATTGCTAGATATAAAAGGTTATGTGGATATGATGTTTATTTTCAAACAGGTACAGATGAGCATGGACAAAAAATTGAAGAGAAGGCACTAGCTGAAGGTAAAACGCCTCAAGATTTTGTCGATGAAAAATCTAAAATAATAAAGTATATATGGGATAAAATGAATACTAGTTATGATAAATTTGTAAGAACAACTAACCCTGAACATAAAAAAATCGTTTCTGACATATTTAAAAAATTGTATGATCAGGGTGATATTTATTTGGGTAAGTATAAGGGATTATATTGTACTCCTTGTGAATCTTTTTGGACAGAAAGTCAATTAGTTGATGGTAAATGCCCAGATTGTGGAAGAGAAGTTAGAGAGTCTTCTGAAGAAGCATATTTCTTTAAAATGAGCAAGTATTCTAAATGGTTAGAGAAATACATAAATGATAATCCTGATTTTATTCAACCAGAAGCTAGAAAAAATGAAATAATGAATAATTTTATTAAACCAGGACTTCAAGATTTGTGCGTGTCTAGGACAAGTTTTAAATGGGGAGTACCAGTAAATTTTGATAAAAAACATGTTGTTTATGTATGGATTGATGCATTATCAAATTATATAACATTCTTAGGGTATAATCCTATTGGAGAAAGTGGAAATAATTTTAAGAAATATTGGCCAGCTGATATTCATCTTATTGGCAAAGACATACTAAGATTTCACACTATATATTGGCCAATAATGCTTCACGCGCTTGGTTTAGAATTACCAAAACATATCTTTGGCCATCCTTGGTTACTTTTTGGTAACGATAAGATGAGTAAGTCAAAAGGAAACATTGTTTATGCGGATGATTTAGTTGATAAATATGGTGTAGATGCAGTGAGATTTTATATGATTCATGAAATACCTTATGCATCAGATGGAACATATACTGAGGATTTATTAATTGATTCTATTAATAATAATCTTGCAAATAATTTGGGAAACTTAATTAATAGGACAATTGGTATGTCTAAAAAATATTTCAATGGTATCGTTGAAAATAAAGAAATAAAAGAGGATGTCGATGATTCTCTTGTGGATGTTGTTTTGTCTTTAAAAAAAGAAATAGATGAAGATATTAATAAGTTTAGAATTGCAGATTCTTTGGAAAAAATTATGAATGCTTATCGTAGGTGTAATAAATATATTGATGAAACAATGCCATGGTTATTATTTAAAGATCCTGACAAACATGATAGGTTAGCAACTATTATATACAATTTAGTAGAATCTATTAGAATTATTACTGTATATTTACAGGCATATTTACCATCTACTGCCGATAGCATTTTTAAACAAATTAATTCTAATTTGAATACTTACGATAGTGTAGATGCTTTTGGAAATTATGAAAGTGGGACTATATTAGGCGAAGCTGAGGTCTTATTTAAGAGAATTGATAAAGAAAATAAATAATAATTATTTAAAGTCAAATTATATAAAATAATTTGATTTTTTTTATAAAAAATGTCAATTTTATAAAATTTGTTTTATTTAGTTTACAAATATTTTTAATTTTGGTATATTTATCTGGTAGTTCGCGTGAAAGGAGAAACAATGCAAAAGAAAAAACACGAAGAAATTGCAGTTTTTATGTATTTATTTGTATTATTATTTGTAGTAATTATTAATTTGCTTAGTAGTATTACATTTTTTGATTTAGCATATTTATTTGTAGTTGTTTGTTGTTTTTTTAAGTTTTTTCTAATTTTTAAAAATAGTAGGGGGTGAGTCTATTTTGTTTATTGATACACATTGTCATATTTTACTTGACAATTATGATGAAATATCTAGTATGATAGAAAAAATAAAAGAATCTGGAGTAGAGCGAATAATTGTTAACGGGTGTGATTTACAATCAAATATTAAAGTTTTAGATTTAATTAAAAGGTATGATATTGTATATGGTGCTATTGGCTTTCATCCTACTGAATTACAAAATTTTTGCGAAAGTCATTTAAATTGGCTCGAGGAAAATATTAATAATGAAAAAATTGTTGCTATTGGCGAAATTGGACTTGATTATCATTATGATGATACTGACGTTGATAAACAAAAAGAAGTTTTTAGGAGACAGTTAGGTATAGCAAGTAAATATAATAAACCCATAATAGTTCATACTAGAAATGCTATTCAAGATACATATGATATATTGAAAAATTATAGTTTAAAAGGTAGTATCCATTGTTTTAGTGGTAGTTATGAAATGGCTATAAATTTTATAAAGTTAGGTTTTTTGTTGGGATTTGGTGGAGTTTGTACCTATAAAAATGCAAAAAATGTTAAAAATGTCATTAAAAATATTGATTTGAAATATATTTTATTAGAAACTGATTCGCCATATTTAACACCCGAGCCATACAGAATGAAGCAAAATACTTCGGCATATTTGCAATTAATTGCAAGAGAAATTGCTAATATTAAAGGAGTTTCGGTTGATGCAGTAGCTAGAGTTACAACAAATAATGCAAGAATATGTTTTTTTGATTTGAAGTAATTATTTTTCGTAGTTTGACAAAATTTTAATATTGTGTTAGTATTATATTACCTAAATAATTTTATAGAGGTGATTAGTTTATGAGAAAGACAGTAACTAACTTATCGGTAATAGCTTTTCAGTTACTGATAGTGGTACTATTTTTCGCAACAGTTTTTAATAATGATATTAAAGTTGAAAGATATGTTAATGTAATTCATAATAATAATTCCAAAAAAATTGCTACTTCTGTTTCTTTGCTTTTTGAAGATGCTTTGCTTTTAGAAAATGAAGAAGAAGAAGAAATGATTTTAAAAGATTTACCATCATTAGATGAATTAGATGATGTTGTTAAAAGCGATAATGATTCTAATAATAATTCTAATAATGATGAGGTTGTAGTCGAAGAAAGTACGCCACTTTATTCAATAGATGCTGGTAAATATATTAGCAATGTGGAAATGGGATTTGTAGTTACTGAAGGAAATATACAATATAATTTAAATGATAATGAATTTAATATTGTGGTTGCAGTTGTTTCTACTGAATTTGATAAGGATTTGAATGATGCTTTGGGAGTTGTTTCTGTTATATTGAATAGGTGTGATTCTGATAAGTGGTCTAATTGGGCTGGTAATAGTCCATATGATCAAGTAATTATGCCAGGTCAATTTGAGGTTTACTCTTCGGGAGCATATTTAGAATATATGCCAAGTGGCAGTAAATATGGAACAACAAAATATGAAATAGCTAAACAAGCTGTTTTAGATGGATTAAATGGTATTAGAAATAATGAGTATTTAGGGTTTAGAGCTTGGTGGGTATCTAACTATAGTAGTAAGTACATAGTTTCTGGTGGAAATAGATATGGTTATAATTAGAGCTTAGGCTCTTTTTTATATAAAGTTATTTAAGGAGGAAATGTGAAAGAATTTGATTTTAAAAAATCTCTTGGTCAAAATTTTCTTAAAGATAGTAATATAATAAATAAAATTATAGAAAGTATAGATATTGATAAGGATACGCTGGTAATTGAAATTGGCCCTGGTTCTGGTGTTTTATCAAAAAAGATTGTTCCATTATCTGGTTATTCTTTGCTTTATGAAATAGATTCTAGGCTAAAAGAGGTACTTTATAGTGAACTTTCTGAGAATAATAATTATAAAATAATATTTAACGATTTTTTGTTACAAGATATTAAGGCAGATTTACAAAATTATAATTATAAAAAAGTTTACGTTGTTGCTAATTTACCATATTATATAACGACTCCTATTATTACTAAATTAATTAAGGAAGTGTTTCCTGATAAAATATTGGTTATGGTACAAGACGAGGTAGCTTCAAGATTGTCTGCAAAAGAGGGAAGTAAAAAATACGGAATGATTTCCGTTTTAATAGGTAGTAAATATGATGTAAAAAAACTGTTTAAAGTTAGTAGAAATTGTTTTATTCCTGTACCTTATGTTGATAGTGCTGTCATTTCTTTGGTAAAAAATAAGAAAAATAAAATTAAAACTGATTCTATATTTGAAAAATTAATTAAAGATGCGTTTAAATATAAAAGAAAAAATTTAAAAAATAATTTGAAATCATATGATTTAGCTAAAATTGATAAAATTCTTTCTAATTATAATTATAGCTTAAATAATAGAGCAGAAGATATACCCGTTTGTGTATATATTGATATTGCTAATAATTTATTCTAGTTATTTTTTTTAATTTCTTTCATATTATTTATTAGGTGATTATATGTTTAACGTGGGTGACTATGTGACAAGGCAGTCATATAATAATGATATTATTTTTAGAATTATCGACATAAAGGATGACATATATTATTTAAAAGGTGTTAGTGTTAGATTATATGCTGATAGTTTTAAAGATGATCTTGTTTTGTATAATGCTGCTGGTGACATGGATAGTTTTAGACCGACACTTGATGAATATAGAGATTTAAATAGAAATGAATTTTTTTATTTGCCAGGAATTATTCTTCATTTAGATGGTGATGAAGAATATCTAGATAAGTGTATGTCTTTTTATAAGAAAAATAAAATTAAGGCATATGGTTTATATATTAGAGAAAGTGAAATGGCTAGCCAAGTAAATACTCTTTTAAAAAAGTATAAACCAGATATTTTAGTTTTGACTGGACATGATTCTTTTTCAAGGACAAAGCGACAAAAATATAAAAATACATCTAGTTTTGTGAGTGCAGTAAATGAAGCTAGGAATTACGAAAAATCGCATGAAAAACTGTTTATAATTGCCGGTGCTTGTCAATCAAATTATGAAGATTTAATCAAAGCGGGAGCTAATTTTGCTTCTAGTCCTAAAAGAATTAATATTCATGCTTTAGATCCAGCAATAATTGCTTCTTGTTTATCTTTTTCGGATAAGAACAAAAATATAGATATTATAAAAATATTGGAAAAAACAAAGTATGGATCTGATGGTATGGGAGGAATTATTACTAAAGGGTCAATGTATATAGGATATCCTCGATAATGAATATTAAATGTATACGTGAATATTTAGTTAGTAAAATTGGTTCAAAAATAATAGTGATTTATTATGGAAGTAGAAATAAAAAAGAAAGATATGATGGTGTTGTTTGGAAAATATATAAAAATATTTTTATAATAAGAACGTTTAATGGTGATATTAAATCTTTTAGTTATATTGATATATTAACAAGAACAATTAAAATATATATATAATATATTGTTTGCCTTTGATTTTAATTTAATGTTTAGTTTATAAAATTTATTTTTGAACGATTTATGTATAAGAAAATAAATTTTATAATTTTTTTCTTTTAAATAGAATAACTTCGAGATTAACAAATTTGATAAATATATCGTAAATTTTTAGACTAAAATCCGTTTTTGTAACGGATTTTTCATTTTTCAGTTTAAATGCCGTACTTTATTGAATAAACGGCAATAAGATTGAAAAACATTACATTATTTATTAATAATTTATCAAATTATTGCATGCTAAAAATAACAGACCTATGTCCGTTTTTTAAACTTAATGCCGTTTTGTTTCCTTGCGATTTTTAATTATTAGTAACAAATAAAGGTGAACTTTATTTGTTAAAATATTTTAAAATATTGATAATTTGTCAATGGTCAAGATAAACTCACTATCGTTCGCCATTGACAAATATTTTATTACATAAATCTTCACCATATACATTTTTAAAAGCACCTTCAGGAGTATACCCATCCAATGACCTTAAAGGTGATTTTAATAATACTATATTCTTTTCTTTAACATCTTTTTTTGAATAACAATCCACAGATTTCCCTTTAGGAAAAAATTTTCTTATTTGTTTATTAATATTTTCTACATTAGGCTTTTGACTAGATACGTAAGGATCACAAAAGAATAATTTGCATCTTTCTTCCCCAGTAATCTTAGAAAAACATATACCTTCTATGTCTGTAAAGTTCGGATCTCTATCGGTAAGGATAACTGGAATTAAATCCATAAAAGCTTCGGTTCCTATTCTTTCCTCTAAATCATCAAAAAATTTAACCACCTTACTGCAATTAGGTTTGTTTATTAGTTGTAATAAAGTAAAGTGTACAAATGGCAAAATAAATGATAGAATATTATTGCTATCAGTTTTGATAGCACCCAAGAAATCTAGTTGACAAACATTGATGCCTGGGTTTTTGTGTATATAGGACAAATAGTCCAAGTAAGTATGGCCTGTTCTATCAATTTTATTATTGCTAGAATAGTCATACTTTTTATTATGTTTTCTTTTCTTGTATTTTACTGCATAAGGTAAATCAATTCTTTTAGTAGTTAGATAACCTTTATTTACATATCTATACAAAGTGGTGATAGATTTGTTAATATCATCTTTATTTTCAATAGATATCTGATAAATAGATTTATTATCATCAGTTCCTTTTTTAATTATAGAATCTAATTTATTAAACTCATTTAAATCTAAATCAATTCCTTTTCTAGAGTTAACTAAATTAGCATCAGCTTTTCTTTGAGCAATTTTAGAATCATATTTAAATTTAACAAATACACAATTTTTGTTATATCTATTTTTACAATTAGAACAGACATAAGGCCATCTATTTAATTTACTGCAATTACTTTTTGCTCCATCAGTAAAATCAATAGGTATTCTGTTTCTTTTTACTTCCTTTGATACACTTCTCGGATCTAATTGAATCATATCAGCAATTTGATATAATTTTTTATTATGTGCTAAGCCAGAACAAATAACTTTTCTTTGTTCTTCGTTTATATGTTTCCATGTTTTCATTTTACTCACTCCTTTTAAAACCACAAGAAAACATGTTAATTATTATACTATATTCAGACTTAAT
>CALVON010000023.1 GCA_944350315.1 uncultured Bacilli bacterium
TATTATTTCTTAATTTACTATCTAACTCATCCAAATTCATAACATTTCTTAAAATATGAGTATGCCTACTCTCCATAAAGGCTCCTAGTCCTTGTATTGATGATATTTCTGTAAATGATGGGTGTAATGGCATATACATATAATCATAATTAGAAAAAATATAATTAAATATTAAATATATTGCTTCTTTTCTTTTTTTATTAGGACATTTTTTTACAAAATAAGGAGATAAGTAAGCAAAATATCTATATTTACGTTCTGCCCATTTTTTACCATCTTTATAATAAAAAGGTACAACATAATAAACTACTGGTTCATTATCTAATAATATTTTTATTATTTCTTTATTTTCATAAATTCTAATTGAAATAGGATCAATCCAAACAGGTATATCATTTATATTTCTTAAATCTTTTTCATATTCTGCTGAAGAAATAATTTTTAAATCTAATCCGTTAAATTGCATTATTATCACTACCAAACTTTATTTCATTTAAGAAATCAATTATTTTATTACAATTTTCTTTATTTAGTATAGGTGGAATTGATATTACTGCTAATCTATCAATTAATTCTTTCGATTTACTACATGGATTACTCTTTAAATCGATATCTGTTAATTTATTTCTTTTAAATAATTCATTTTCAAAATATAAACCGTTCCACATTCTTCTTACCTCAATATTTTGTTTATCTCCTATTTCTTTAACATTATTAAACTCCTCTTTAGAATTTAATAAAAATAAAATATTCATTCCTGTATCTCCATTCGGATCAACACTATTTATTAAATTATTTAATTTAACTTTACTTAATATATAGCTACGACTTTTTTGTTGTTTTAAAATAATATCATCTACTTTTTTCAACTGCTCACATAATATTGCAGCCATAATATTATTCATTCTATAATTTTGTCCAAATAAAACATCGTTGCCATTCCAATTTGGAAACAAATCACGTTCTGCACCCATATCTGTATAATTTCTCATTTTTTTTTATATTGTCTTATTATTAGTTACAATAGCTCCACCTTCGCCACAAGAAATTTGTTTAAATTGTTGAAAACTATACACTCCTACATCTCCAATAGTTCCAGCATATTTATCATTAATTTTAGCCCCAAATGCTTGACAACTATCTTCTATTAATTTCACATTATATTTTTCTAAAAGACATTTCACTTTAGACAATTCGAAACAACGTCCTTGTAATTGAACAACAATTACTGCTTTACATCCTTTTTTTAATTCTTCTTCTAAATCTTGTAAGTCGAAACCATTTTGCAAATCAATATTTAACGGAATCGGAACAGCTTCTAAACATTTAACCGCTAATGCAGTCGCTAAAAATGTATATGAACTAACTAGCACTCTATCTCCAGCTTTAATATCACATCCTGTCAGAGCAGTTATTAAACCTGATGTACCGTTAGTAACCCCTAACGCATACTTACAATTTACTTTTTTCTTTAGCATTTCTTCAAACTTATCTGTTGTAGAAGCTTTATCACTTGCATATCTAAATATTTTTTCATTTTTAAAAACATTTAATATAGCATTTTCTTCTTTACTATCAAAATATAAACTACCATATTCATTTGGATTTATATAACTCATTTTATCTACTCCTTACTAATTTTTTTACTTTTTCAACATCATTTTGTTTTGTTCTAATTAAGGCATAAATTGGCTTTTCTCTAAACTCAATAATTTTAGGATTATAACTTTTTACCATATCCAGTTCCCATACCTCTTTCTCATTTTGCCATTGAAATAATATTTGATTATCTTGCATTATTCTTTCAAATTCATTTATATAATTTGGATTAGTTATTATTACTGGGAATTTATGCCAAGAGGATAATTGTGAATTTTTATCTTTATAAATAATATATTTTTCATCATTATCAAAATACTCTTTTAATAGCCCAGCAATTGTTCTCTGTTTATCTACTGTATTGTTAGCGTTTATTACTAATTGTTCTGTATTAACATTATCACAGTCATACAAAACATAAGGTAGTAAAAATCTCGAACTATTCCTACTCTCCTTATCATGAAAATCAAAATACTGTCTAATATCTTTATTAGAAAAAATAGCACCTGCTTGACCATACGATAATGCTTTAGATAATCCAAAAGACGTAACAACATAATCACTATATTTTCCTATTCCTAATTCATTTTCTTGTATATTCCATGCTTGAGCAATATCTTCTATAATTATAAGTTCAGGGAATTCTTCTTTTATTGCTTTAATATCTTGTACAATACCATATTGATGTGTAGCTATAAAACATTTTATTTCATTTTCATTAAGTACTTTTCTAATCTCATCTACTGAAATATTATAAAAATCTTTTGGTATGACAAAAATCGGATTTGCTCCGACATTCATTATTGCCTCGAACAAAGAATAACAACAATAACCATTTATTAATACATTATCTCCAGGTTTTATATTTGCGACTTTTAGTGCAGAAAGCAATGCTATCGTACCCGAATTAACTATTATTCCATTTTCTACTCCTAAATGTTCTGCTAAAACACTTGCCTTTTCTTCATTTTTTGTCATTTTATTTTTTTAACACCTTTCCATCTCTACGTAATGTTTTAATTAATGAGCAAGAGCTCTTACATAAATTATTATTCTTCCCATAACCTATTTGATTTCCAAAATCATCATGATCTTCATGAAAATCACTTCCTAAAGTCCATTCTAAATTAAATTTATTACACATCATTTCTTGTAAAAGCATTCCATTTGGAGTATCACCTGAATGATATTTTTCTAAACCCATAAGTCCATTTTCTTTTAACAGTTTAAGTAAAGCAATTTCCTCTTTTACATTCAATCTATATTGATAAGGGTGTGCTAATATAGGATACCCATTAGCATTTCTTATTATTTGTAAAGCCTCTAATGCATCAAACTCATAATTTGGGTAAATTGGACGATTAATATCTAAATATTGCTTAATAGCATTTAATTGGTCATTCGACAGTTCTTTACTATTTAAATATGCATCTATTAATCGTGATAATCTTATGTACTTATCACATTGAACATTTTTCAATAGATCATGGTTTAAATACGGAAACTCATGTATTAATTTGACTAAGTATTCTTTATTGACATGAGTTCTCAAATTTCTTTTTTCTAACAATTTGTTTTGTAATTCTTCGTTTTCCTCATCATAACCATATCCTAAAAGATGTGGTCGGGTAATTCTTTCATTTAGTTTTATAAATGAAGATAATTCAACTCCATTAATATATTCAATTCCTTTTATATCAGAGTTATTTTTCAATTCTAATGATGATCTTATGTCATCATGATCTGTTATTGATATTAATCCGACACCATTTGTTCTACTCAATTCAACTAATTTCTTTATATCAAACTGTCCATCAGAAAATTGAGAATGAATATGTAAATCTATTAAGCTAGGCATT